>JANXZT010000340.1 GCA_025355395.1 Betaproteobacteria bacterium | reverse complement strand
ATTCTCGCCAAGGCGCCGCCGTCGGCCAAGGAGTTGATCTACGCGTACCACGAGCGCGGCTTCGCGCTTGTTTCGATGCGATCACCGGAAATCCAGCGTCTGTACATCCAGTGCAATCCGAACGACGACATCGCCAACTGGCCCGACGAGCGCATTTGGGGCGAGCTGCATGCGCGCCTCGCCACCCATGACGAGTGGCATCTCGCCGAGGGCCCGGTGTTGCAGAAGGGGATTATCTCGATGCGCAGTTTCGTGGTCGAGCCGATGCGAAGCGGCAGAATGTTCCTTGCCGGCGACGCCGCACATATCGTCCCGCCAACCGGCGCCAAGGGACTCAATCTCGCGATCGCCGACGTGCGGGTGCTCGTTGACGGCCTCGCGCGTTTCTATGCTTCGGGCAAAATGGATCTGCTCGACGGGTATTCGGAGAAATGCCTGCGTCGCGTGTGGCGGGCCGAGCATTTTTCATGGTGGATGACGTCCATGCTCCACCATGCTGATGGCGAAGACGCCTTCCAGCAGCGGCTGCAAAGCGCCCAGCTCGAGTACGTGGTGAGATCGCGGGCAGCGGCTGTGAGCCTCGCGGAAAATTACGTGGGCCTGCCCTTCGAGTGACCACGGCGGCAGCTCGCGCGGCCGCGTATGATGGTCGGCGTCGGCAACCTCGATCAAACGGGAGCAGCATCATGTCCAAATCCAAAGGCGGCAGCTTCAAAGGCCACAATGCCAAGACGGGTCCCTTCGCCGCGATTCCGACCGAGAAACGCAAGGCGGCACCATTGCCGCCGCGCGTGGCCACGCGGCCCAAAGCCAGCCCTAAGGGCCGCTGAGCGGCCGCTTCCTCCGCTACGGGTGATAGTTACCGAAGTGGGTGACAGCAGCTGCGAGACTGCTGTCGTTCCCGCGCCGGCGGGAATCCAGCGTCTTCTTCGTTCATCATCTCCGAAAGACGAGTGACCTGATCGAGCAAGCGACGTGCCAGCGTACCTTGTGTTCGAACGGGTCGGCGTTACGGGTCGAGGTGCGTTGCAAGCCGTGCAATACAGAGCCGTGCAATACAGGAATGCGGGCGCGCAATGCAAAAGGCCGGACAAGCGCCCGGCCTTTTGGTTGAAAGCGAGGAAGCTTAACCCGCCTGGATGTTGCTCGCCTGCTTGCCCTTTGGGCCGGTGGTGACTTCGAACTGCACCTTCTGGCCTTCCTTCAGGGTCTTGAAACCCGGCATGTTGATTGCCGAGAAATGCGCGAACAGATCTTCGCCGCCGCCATCAGGTGTAATGAAACCGAATCCCTTGGCGTCGTTGAACCACTTCACAGTGCCAGTTGCCATTGCTAGATATCCTTAAGAACAAAAAAAATCGGGTCGTTGCCCGGCCGATGTTTCGATCTCAAGGAGAGAACGGCGTACGAAGGCTTGTGGAGCGGTCGTACAAGGCCTAATTGCTGCCTTGAAACTAAAACACGTGCAGCAGCATACACACAAATGTTTCCCGGCGCCAGAGATTTTTGCACGGCCTGTCGGGCGCGTTGATCCCATGTAAAACAAAGTCTTATCTTGCAGCCGCCGCCTTTGACCTACGGTTGCAGCTCGCGGCGGACGATCAAAGCCCCGGCGGCCAACGCTTCGAGCTTGCCTCGCGCGGCCTCGCGGCTCAAGGGGACCATGCCGCAGTTGGTGCACGGATAAAGACGCTCGGGCGCCACATGCTCCATGGCGGCGCGAATCGTCGCCGCCACCTCATCCGGCGATTCGATGTGCTCGCTGGCCACATCGACACAGCCGACAAGTACATCCTTGCCGTCGAGCAGCGCAATAAGATCGATCGGCACGTGCGAGTTCGCGCATTCCAGCGACACCTGCTGGATTTGCGAGCGCGCAAGCAGAGGAAACGTCTGCTCGTACTGCCTCCACTCGCTTCCCAGTGTTTGTTTCCAGTCGTTGTTGGCCTTGATGCCATAGCCATAGCAGATGTGGACGGCAGTGGTGCACGGCAATCCCCGGGCGGCTCGCTCGAGCGCCGCGATGCCCCAATCGCGCACCTCGTCGAAATAGACGTTGAACGCGGGCTCATCGAACTGGATGACATCAACGCCCGTTGCCGCGATTCCAAGCGCCTCTTCGTTGAGAATCTCGGCAAACGCCCACGCCAGCTTTTCGCGGCTGCGGTAGTGCGCGTCGTAGAGCGTGTCGACCATGGTCATCGGACCGGGCAGGGTGTATTTCACCTTGCGCGCCGTTTGTCCGCGCAGAAACTTGGCGTCGTCCACAAAGACCGGACCGCGGCCGGCGACCGCTCCCACCACGATCGGAACGTCGGCGTCATAGCGGTTACGGATGCGAACCGTCTTGCGGTGCTGGAAATCGACCCCGTCGAGCTGCTCGAGGAACGTGGTCACGAAGTGCCGGCGGGTTTGCTCGCCATCGGTCACGATGTCGATGCCCGCGCTCTCCTGATCGCGCAGCGCGAGACGCACCGCGTCGCGCTTGCCATCGGCCAGCGCACTACCCTCGAGAAGCCACGGCGCCCACAGGGTATTGGGTTCCGCCAGCCAGCGTGGTTTGGGCAAGCTGCCGGCAATAGTGGTCTGCAACAGGAACGACATCGGGTCTCCGGGGGTCGCGCGAGTCCAACCGGGCGCAACGACCGCGATTATAGGCATGCATGCGAAGTGTCCTGGCACACGCCGCGCTTGACCGCCGGCGAGCCGCCACGTACCGTTGCGCGGCCGCTTCGATGCCGGACACCCATGCCTAAGATTTTATTTGCCAACAATGACTTTCCCGACATCGATCTCGAGCGCCAGCTATTTGCCGCGGCGGGTCTTGAATTGACGCTGGCGCAGTGCAAGTCCGAGCAAGCGGTGATCGATGCCGCGCACGATTGCGAGGCCATCCTGCTCCAGTTCGCGCCGATCACCGAGCGCGTCGTGGCGGCGTTGCCGCGGCTTGGCCTTGTCAGCCGCATCGGGGCCGGCTTCGACACCATTGATACCGAAGCGTGCAGCCGGCACGGCGTTTGGGTCGGCAACTCTCCCGACTACGGCGTGGGCGAGGTCGCCACTCACGCCCTGGGATTGGCCCTTGCGGCCATCCGTCATATCGTAAGCTACGACCGCGACGTACACGCCGGCCGCTGGCATTACCTGTCGGCCGGGCCCATTCGCCGTGCCAGCGAGATGACGCTCGGGATCGTTGGCCTGGGCCGCATCGGCAAGCGCATGGCGCACGTGAGCCGGAATGTCTTCAGGCGGGTGAGTGCGTGCGATCCCTATATCATCGACGGGGATTTTCCTGCGTACGTGGAGCGCGCGACCCTCCAGGAAATCTTTGAATCGAGCGATGTCGTCTCCCTGCATGTGCCGTTGACAGCGGAAACCCGCGGTATGATCGATGCCACGCTCCTGCAGGCCATGAAACCCGGTGGCTATCTTGTCAACACCGCGCGCGGCGCCGTGCTAAACATTCAGGATGCGATGAGCGCACTGGTGGCCGGAAGGCTCGCCGGGCTGGCACTCGATGTGCTGCCGGAGGAGCCGCTGCCGAAAGACTCACCGCTGTTGAGTGACCCGCGTGTCATCCTCACCCCGCACGCCGCGTTTTATTCGGTGCAGGCCGAGCGGGAGTTGCGCCGGAAGGCCGCACAGAATATCGTCACCTGGTTCGCGACGGGCCGGCCGGACTATGTCGTCAGTCCGGGTAGCCGTCGGCCTTAGGGCACGCCGCGAAACAACGCAGCCGCGCGGCGCGCGTGGCGGCACCGGACGAGCAGCTCGAGGAGCAGCATGGCAGCAGTGAGTGTCCGCGCAGTCCACAAGCACTTCGGGTCGACCCATGTGATCCGGGGTGTCGATATCGGCATTGCCGACGGCGAGTTCTGCGTCCTTGTGGGTCCGTCCGGCTGCGGCAAATCCACCCTGTTGCGCATGATCGCCGGCCTGGAGGAAATCACGGAGGGCGAGGTTGCGATCGGCGGCACCGTGGTCAACCGTGTTCCGCCCAAGGAGCGCGATATCGCCATGGTGTTCCAAAACTACGCGCTCTACCCACATATGACGGTGCGGAACAACATGTCGTTTGCGCTGATGCTCGCCAAGCTGCCCAAGCAGGAAATCGCGCAGCGCGTGCAGAAGGCGGCGGATATCCTCGGTCTCGCACCCTACCTCGATCGTTATCCGCGACAGCTTTCCGGCGGGCAGCGGCAGCGGGTCGCCATGGGCCGGGCAATCGTGCGCGATCCGCAGGTCTTCCTGTTTGATGAGCCGCTTTCCAACCTCGATGCGAATTTGAGAGTGCAGATGCGCACCGAGATCAAGGAGCTGCATCAGCGGCTCAAGACGACTTCGATCTATGTCACCCACGACCAGATCGAGGCGATGACGATGGCCGACAAGATCGTGGTCATGCGCGACGGGATCATCGAGCAGACCGGCGATCCGCTAACGCTCTACGACCGTCCCGCGAATACCTTCGTTGCCGGATTCATCGGCTCGCCGGCAATGAACATGATTCCGGCCACGGTCCGCTCCAACGGCGGGGCTGCGCACGCTGCGTTCGAGGGTGGCGCGACCTTGCCCTTGCCGGTCGGTGCACAGATAACAGAGGGCCAACCGGTGCTGTATGGGATGCGCCCTGAACACTGTAGCCTCGGTAATGCCGCGGGGCTGCCGGCGGAAGTGATCGTGGTGGAGCCGACCGGCGCGGACACGCAGCTTTATTGTCGCGTGAACGGCCAGGAAGTAACGGCCACCATTCGCGATCGCACCGATTGCCGGCCGGGGGATCGGGTGATGCTCTTCCCTGACCTTGGGCGGGCCCATTTGTTCGACGCGGCGAGCGGACGGCGCCTCGCTGCCTGAAAGAGTCACGGCCCGGTATTCTCGCCGCAGCGGGCTTGAAGCAAAGCACATAACCACAAAGGAGGAGTTGATGAGTGATATCAAGCGTCGTAATTTTCTGAAGGCAACCGCGGGTGTCGCCGCCGGCGCGGCATTGGGCACGGGGTCCGCTTTGTTTCCGGCGAGCGCCGCGGCGCAGCAAGTCACGTTCACGCCGGAAAAAGGCGCCAAGCTGCGGGTGTTGCGCTGGAGCCGATTCGTCCAGGGCGACATCGACCAGTATATGGTCAATGTCAAAAAGTTTTCGGCCAAGTACGGCATCGAAGTCCGGGTCGACAACGAAGGTTGGGAGGATGTGCGGCCCAAGGCGGCCGTCGCCGCCAACGTCGGCGCCGGGCCGGACATCATCCTGTCCACCAACGACGACGCGAACCTCTATCCGGACAAGCTGGTCGACGTGACCGACGTTTGCACGTACCTCGACAAGAAATACGGCGGGTTCTATCCGGTGTGCGATCCCTACCTCCGACCGGATGGCAAGAAGTGGATCGGCGTACCGCTGGGCGTTGCCGGCGTGTGCCTCGTGTACCGTGATAGCCACATGAAAGCCGCCGGCTTCGACAAGTTTCCGCGCGATACCGACGGCTTGCTGAAGTTGTGCAAGGCTCTCAAAGAAAAGGGTACGCCGTCCGGCTTCGCGTTGGGCAACGCGACCGGTGACGCCAACACCTGGTGCAACTGGCTGGTTTGGGCCTTCGGCGGCGCGCTCGTCGACAAAAGCAACAAGGTGGTGATCGACAGCCCCGAGACAGTCAAGGCGCTCGAGTACGCGAAGGAGCTCTACCCGACGTTTGCACCGGGGACCTTGTCGTGGCTCGATCCCAACAACAACAAGGCATTTCTGGACGGGCAGATTTCACTTACCAACAACGGCATCTCGATCTACTACGCGGCGAAGAACTCCGCCGACCCGAAGGTCAAGGAAATAGCGGCGGACATTCAGCACGCCAACATGCCGATCGGGCCGATCGGGCGGCCGACCGAGTTCCAGCTCTTCTTCAATCAGCTGATCTTCAAATACACGAAGTATCCGAAGGCCGCCAAGGAGTACCTCCGCTTCATGATGGAGGCCGACCAGATGAACCCATGGGTCGAGGCGTCGATCGGTTATGTGACCCCCGCCTTGCGGGCGTATGAGAAGAATCCCATCTGGACATCGGACCCCAAGAACACACCATATCGAGACTCGATGAAGAACATGGTGCCGAGCGGGTATGCCGGCAAGATGGGTTACGCCTCGGCTGGCGCGCTGGCGGACTTCATCGTCGTCAACATGGTGGCGGAGGCCGCGTCCGGATCGAAAACGCCGAAGGAGGCCGCCGAACGCGCGCAGAAACGGGCGGAGCGCTACTACAAGGTGTGAGGGAAGACCTTCGGGCGGCTTGGCGCCGCTCGAAAGTGAGCAATCTCCGCGGGTGGAATACGCTGCCGTCGTGGCTTCGACCAAAGTACCGCTGACCCGGGCCCGCCATCCATGTTGACCTCAACTTCGTCCCATACCCAAAGACCGCCGGCCTCCCGATGACCGTCATCGCCAAGCCGAGTTCCGCGCTGTCCCGGGCTCTGGACGATCGCACGGTGCTCGGGCTGCTGTTCATGGTGCCCGCGGCGGCGCTGTTGCTGCTGTTCCTGACGTATCCGCTTGGGCTTGGCACCTATCTCGGCTTTACCGACGCCAAGATCGGTCGTGCCGGAGAGTGGGTCGGGCTCGAGAATTACAAGTTCCTCTGGAGCGATGCGGTCACGCGTCTGGCGCTTTTCAACACCTTGTTCTATACGGCGGTGGCCAGTGTCATCAAATTCGTGCTGGGGCTGTGGCTGGCGCTGCTGCTGAACAAGCATCTGCCGTTGAAGTCCTTCTTCCGCGCGATCGTCCTGCTGCCATTCATCGTCCCGACGGCATTGTCGGCGATCGCCTTCTGGTGGATCTACGATTCGCAGTTTTCCATCATCAGCTGGGCGCTGATGCGGATGGGGCTGATCCATCAGTACATCGACTTTCTCGGCAATCCCTGGCACGCGCGCTTTTCAACGATTGCCGCCAATATCTGGCGCGGCGTGCCCTTCGTGGCGATTACGCTGCTCGCTGGCTTGCAGACCATCTCGCCTTCCTATTACGAAGCGGCGAGCCTTGACGGGGCTACGCCGTGGCAGCAGTTTCGCCACGTCACCCTGCCGCTGCTGACGCCAATCATCGCGGTGGTGATGACTTTTTCGGTGCTCTTCACCTTCACCGACTTCCAGCTCATCTACGTCCTGACCCGCGGTGGCCCGCTCAACGCCACGCACTTGATGGCTACGCTGTCATTCCAGCGCGCAATCCCGGGTGGCAATCTCGGCGAAGGTGCCGCCATCGCCACGGCGATGGTGCCGTTCCTGCTGGCCGCCATCATGGTGAGCTATTTCGGCTTGCAGCGCCGCGCATGGCAACAGGGCGGGACTGACCGATGAGCAAGGCCAACGCCACGCCGGAAAGCGTCGACTCGCAAGGCATGCACTACCTCACCTCGCTGCCGCGGCGGGTGGTGACGGTGTACCTGCCATTGGGCGCGTTCCTGATCGTGCTGCTCTTTCCCTTCTACTGGATGGTGATCACGGCGTTCAAGCCGAATGAGGAATTGCTTTCGCGGGAAGGCAATCCATTCTGGGTCGTTCACCCGACCTTCGCCCACATTAACAAGCTGCTGTTCGAAACCGATTACCCCTCGTGGCTATGGAATACCGTGCTGGTATCGGTGGTGGCGACCTTCGTGTCGATCGTATGCAGCGTGCTCGCGGCGTATGCGATCGAGCGGCTGCGCTACCGGGGATCGCGCTACGTGGGGATGGGCATCTTTCTCGCCTATCTCGTGCCACCTTCGATCCTGTTCATTCCGCTGGCGGCGATGGTGTACAAGCTCAACCTCTTCGACACGCGCCTCGCGTTGATCCTGACCTATCCGACCTTCCTGATCCCATTTTGCACATGGCTCCTGATGGGGTATTTCAAGTCGATCCCGTTCGAGCTCGAGGAGTGCGCGCTGATCGACGGTGCGACCCGCCTGCAGATCCTGATCAAGATCATCCTGCCGCTGGCAGTGCCGGGACTCATTTCGGCGGGCATCTTCGCTTTCACGCTGTCGTGGAACGAGTTCATCTATGCCCTCACCTTCGTTTCGTCGTCGGAGGTGAAGACGGTGTCGGTCGCCGTCGTGACCGAGCTCGTGGAGGGGGATGTCTACCACTGGGGTTCGCTCATGGCGGGCGCGCTTTTTGGCTCGCTTCCGGTGGCCATTCTTTACTCGTTTTTTGTGGAGTACTACGTTTCCGGGCTTACCGGCGCCGTCAAGGAATGAGTCCGATCACCAATCATTCGGCACTGGCCAGGGGCCCCCGCCAGTGATCTTCCAGCTACCATTGCTGTCTCATCCACTTGAGTTGATGCGTTGATTCCCCCAATTGAGTAGAATCGCCCGATATCAAGGAGGCAGCCATGAGCGTGCAGGAAAAGATCAAGGAGCAGGTCACCGGCCACCGCGTCGTGCTTTACATGAAGGGCACCCCGCAGTTTCCGCAATGCGGCTTTTCCAGCGCCGCGGTTCAGATGCTCCAGGCCTGTGGCGCGGGCGACTTCGCGTCCGTCAACGTCTTGGCCGACGCCGACATCCGTCAGGGTGTCAAGGAGTTCGCCAACTGGCCGACCGTTCCCCAGCTCTACGTCAACGGCGAGTTTGTCGGCGGCGCGGACATCATGCGCGAAATGTATGAATCCGGAGAGTTGAAGCAACTCTTGAGCGGGCAGCCGGCCTGAGGCGCTTTATCGTACGCAAAAAGGGCCGCTGCACGCGGCCCTTTTTTATGGCGTCGGGGTTCGCCCTTGCGCCACAATCGCCGATTAAGTGCTGCGAAGGCAGGAAAGACCCTTCGGTGCGTCGCAACTAATCTGACTTAAAGTCTGATCGGGGTGGCGCAATCGCTGCTCCCAATGCCCGGACAGCGGGAGCGCTGCCCGCACTCAGAGCAAAACCGGGGCCATGACCTCCGGCCGTCCGCCGTCAGCTGTAAACCTCGAGGAAATCCATGGAAGAATTGAAAGCGGGTAGCGACACGCTCTTTCTGCTATTGGGCGCCGTAATGGTGCTCGCGATGCACGGCGGGTTTGCCTTCCTGGAGCTGGGAACGGTCCGCAAGAAAAACCAGGTCAATGCGCTGGTAAAGATCCTGGTGGACTTCAGCGTTTCCACTGTTGCCTATTTTTTCATCGGCTATTCCATCGCTTACGGCACCGGCTTTTTCGCGGGCGTCGAATCGCTGTCCGCCCGCAATGGCTACGAGCTTGTTCGCTTTTTCTTTCTCCTGACCTTTGCTGCAGCCATTCCCGCCATCGTCTCCGGGGGGATTGCCGAGCGCGCGCGGTTCAACCCGCAGCTTGCGGCCACGTTCCTCCTGGTCGGGTTCATCTACCCGTTCTTCGAAGGTATCGCATGGAACCAGCATTTCGGTATCCAAGCCTGGCTCAAGATGACCTTTGGCGAGGAATTCCACGACTTCGCCGGAAGCGTGGTCGTTCATGCCATGGGCGGCTGGATCGGACTCATGGCGGTGCTGCTGCTCGGTGCGCGCCGTGGCCGTTACTCGCGCGATGGCGGTATCTCGGCCCATCCGCCTTCGTCGATCCCCTTCCTGGCCCTGGGCGCGTGGATCCTGTCGGTGGGCTGGTTCGGATTCAATGTGATGTCGGCGCAGACACTCCCCAAGATCTCCGGCTTGGTGGCGGTGAATTCGCTCCTGGCGATGGCGGGCGGCACCATCGCCGCGTTCGTGGCAGGACGCAACGACCCCGGCTTCGTGCACAACGGTCCGCTCGCTGGATTGGTCGCAATCTGTGCCGGTTCGGATGTCATGCATCCGATGGGCGCGCTGGTGACCGGCCTCGTGGCCGGTGCTCTCTTCGTCTATCTCTTTACGGCGACCCAGAATCGCCTACGCATCGACGACGTGCTGGGCGTGTGGCCTTTGCACGGCGTGTGCGGCGCGTGGGGTGGCATTGCGGCGGGCATCTTTGGCGCGAAGGCGCTGGGTGGCATGGGTGGTGTGGCCGTTGGCGCGCAAGTGCTGGGTACGCTGGGAGGCATCGCCGTCGCCGTGATTGGCGGAGTGCTGGTCTACAGCGGCCTCAAGCTTGCGGTGGGATTGCGCCTTGATGCCGAAGAGGAATTCAACGGCGCCGACTTGACGATTCACAAGATCACCGCCACGCCGGAGCGCGAGGCGAGCTGGTAAGCCGCACTGCTCCCTGCTCGCCGGTTCGCGGCCTCGGGCTCCGCACGGTCGTGGGTAGTTCCACATCCGTGGTGTCGCCCTCGAGCGCCGACTCACCCCCGCTCGCATCCCCGAGGGGTCCCTCGGCCTCCGCACTGCTGATTGTCTGCACGCTCTGTGCTGTCGGCCTCACATGGCGATTCGCCCCAGTCGCATCCCCACGCTTCGCCCGGGGCCCCTGCTCCTCGGCTCACGCCCTGGCTCGCCGGTTCGCGGCCTCGGGCTCCGCACGGTCGTGGGTAGTTCCACATCCGTGGTGTCGCCCTCGAGCGCCGACTCATCCCGCTCGCATCCCCGAGGGGTCCCTGCTCGCCGGTTCGCGGCGCTACGTTCGCGCCCTCTGCACCCGGCGCACATCCGGCACGCGTTTCAAGCCACGCATGACGCGCGCCAGATGCTGGCGATCCCGGACCTGCACGCTGAAGAACATCGCGAGCGCGCCACCGCCATCCGGACGTTCCATCGAAACGTTGTCAATGTTGGCCTGCGCGTCGGAAATCGCGATCGCAAGCGCCGCCAGCAGCCCCCGGCGATCCGCGACCAGAAGGCGAATGCCGGCATCGAACACCCCCTCGATGTCGGGCGCCCATTCGACATCGATCAACTGATCCATATCCGAACGCTGCTTTTTGAGGGTCAGGCACTCGCGGTTGTGGACCAGCAGGCCCTGGCCCTTGCGGAATTGTCCGACTACCTTGTCGCCCGGAATCGGCCGGCAGCATTTGGCGTACTGAATGGCCACACCCTCGACGCCGCGCAAAGTCAGGCTCGGCTTGCCGGCTCCCGAAGCGGGGGTCGCACCGGCACCCGACGCGTCGTCGGCGTGACCGGTGGCGCGGGTGAGGGCCTGCGCGACCACGAACGAAAGTCGCTTGCCGAGCCCGATGTCGGCGAGGATCTCGAGATGGCTTTTCGCGGCGTACTCCCGCGCCAGCGCTTCCCATCGGTCCCACGTCACGGCCTCGGGCGCCACCTTGAGCGTCAACAGTGCCTGGTTCAAAAGCCGCTCGCCGAGTGCCGCCGATTCCTTTTGTTGCAGGCCTTTGAGGAAATGGCGGATGCGCGAGCGCGCCTTGCCGGTGGCGACAAACGACAGCCAAGACGGATTTGGACGTGCTGTGGGCGCGGTGATGACCTCGACCTGATCGCCGCTTTTCAATTCGGTGCGCAATGGCATCTGCTCGTAATTGATGCGCGCCGCAACGCAGTGGTGGCCGATGTCGGTGTGTACCCCGTAGGCGAAATCCACGGCGGTGGCGCCGCGCGGCAGGGCCATGATCTTGCCCTTGGGCGTGAACACGTAGATTTCCTCGGGGAAGAGGTCGCCCTTGATGTTTTCCAGGAATTCCTTGGAGTCCCGCGATTCCGACTGGATTTCGAGGAGGCTTTGCAGCCAGCGATGCGTCTCGCGCTGCGCTTCCGCGATGTCGAGCTCGCCACCTGATTTGTAGAGCCAATGGGCGGCGACGCCGGCTTCGGCGATGCGATGCATGTCGTGGGTGCGTATCTGCGCTTCCAGCGGCGTGCCGAACGGACCGAACAGCGTGGTGTGAAGCGACTGGTAGCCATTGGCCTTGGGGATGGCAACGTAATCCTTGAACTTGCCGGGGATCGGTTTGTAGAGGCTATGGAGCACGCCCAGGGCCGCGTAGCAGGCCGTGGCATCGGGCACGAGCACGCGCACGCCGTAGATGTCGAACACCTGGGCGAAGGTGTAGCGCTTCTCGCGCATCTTCTTGTACGCGGAGAAGATGGTCTTTTCGCGGCCGGAAACGTTCGCCGGAATGCCGGTCCGCACGAAGCCGTCGCGAATGACGTCGAGCAGGCGGTTCATCACTTCGCGCCGATTGCCGCGCGCGGCCTTGATCGCGTTGGCGATAATCCGGAAGCGCATCGGGTTCAAATGCTTGAACGCGAGGTCCTGCAATTCGAGGTACAGCGCGTTGAGGCCAAGGCGGTTGGCGATCGGCGCGTAGATGTCGAGCGTCTCGCGCGCGATCCGCCGGCGGTGCGTCAGCGCCATCGCATCGAGCGTGCGCATGTTGTGCAAGCGGTCGGCGAGCTTGATCAGGATGACGCGAACATCCTGCGCCATGGCCAGCAGCATCTTGCGAAAATTCTCGGCCTGCGCCTCTTCGCGGGAGGTGAACTCGATCTGGTCGAGCTTGGAGAGTCCATCGACGATATCGGCGACCGGCTTTCCGAAAGAGTGCTCGATCTCGTGCTTGGAGACCTTGGTGTCCTCCATCACGTCGTGGAGGAGCGCTGCGGCGAGACCTTGCGCATCGAGCCGCCACTGCGACAGGATGCTCGCGACCGCCAGCGGGTGCGTGATGAAGGGTTCGCCGGACTTGCGAAATTGCCCGCGATGCGCGGACTCGGAAAACTCGAACGCGCGCTCGACGAGCGCGACGTCTGGCGCCGCGAGATAGTGTCCGAGGTGTCGGGTGAACTCCGCGATTTCGGACATGCCTCGCTGCCGCGTCAAGGGTCCTGGTGCGTCAGCTTTGGCCCTTGAGGAGCAGTTCGATTCCCACGCGTCCGGCTGCAATTTCGCGCAGCGCGATGACCGTGGGCTTGTCGCGATCGGGATCGAGGAGCGGGGTCGAGCCGGCGCTTAACTGGCGCGCGCGATTGGTGGCAGCAAGGGTTAGCTCGAAGCGGTTAGGGATCTTGTCGAGGCAATCGTCGATGGTGATGCGGGCCATTGGGTCTACCGGTAAGAACTGGTCAGGGGGCGAAGAGTGACCGCAGCAGCGTCTCATGGCGCACGCATTGCGCGGCGGTGCGCAGCCGACTTGCGCGCACCACTGCGGCGAGATCATCGATTGCCGCAGCAAACTCCTGATTAATAATAACATAATCGAACTCGCCACAGTGGCGCATCTCTTCCTTGGCAGCTTCGAGACGGCGCGTGATGACCGCCGGCGAATCCTGACCCCGTTTTTCGAGGCGCTCCTTGAGGAGCACGAGAGAGGGCGGAAGGATGAAGATGTGCACTGCGGTCGGAATCAACGAGCGCACCTGGGCGGCACCTTGCCAGTCGATCTCGAGCAGCACGTCGTTGCCGGCTCCGACCTCCTGGCGCAACCACGTTGCCGACGTTGCATACCAGTTGCCATGGACGTGCGCGTGCTCCAGGAATTCCCCGGCCGCCTGCAGCACCAGGAAGCGCGGCTCATCGATGAACTGATAGTGCACGCCGTGCATTTCGCCCGGACGCGGCGGGCGCGTCGTGTACGAGACCGAGAGGCGGAGGTTACGCTCGCGCTCGAGCAGGGCGGATACGAGGCTCGTCTTGCCCCCGCCCGATGGCGCGGCAATCACGAACAGTGTGCCGGCCGGAACCGGCGACGCGGTGTGCGGTGCCGCGGCGTCGGCGGCGAAAGTGTCACTCAAGGTTTTGAACCTGTTCGCGCATCTGCTCGATCAGGACTTTGAGCTCGAGGGATGCTTGCGAGAGCTCCCCGTCGACGGATTTCGATCCCAGGGTGTTGGCCTCGCGGTGAAGCTCCTGCATCAGGAAATCGAGTCGCTTGCCCGCGGCGCCGCCGGCTTCGAGCACCCGCCGCACTTCGGTGACATGAGTAGAAAGGCGCGCGAGCTCCTCCGCAACGTCGACCTTGGTCGCGAACACGGCGAACTCCTGTTTGAGGCGGTTCTCGTCGGCATCGAGGCCCGCTTCGCGCAGTCGTGCGCCGAGCTTGTCCATAAACGCGGCGTGAACTGCAGGAATCCGCGGCGCCACCCGCGCCACCTGCATTTCGATGGCTGCGCAGCGCTCTTCGAGCACCGCCGCGAGCTTGGCCCCTTCGCGCTCGCGCGATGCCGCAAGGTCGGCCAGCGCCTGTCCGAGGAGCGCGTGCACCTTGATCGCCAAAATTTCGGGAGGCACCGTGGGCTCGGCCAGCACGCCTGGCCAGCGCAGGATCTCGGCCACCGACAATGGTGTTGCACCCGCAGCGTGGCGCTGGATATCGTTGGCGGCTTTCGCAAGTTTCTGCACGCGCGCTTCGTCGATGGCAAGCTCGGCAGCACCTGGCGCGCTGCGATTGATCGCGACGCGGCACTCGACCTTGCCACGCTTCAACTGAGCGCTGATGCGCTCGCGAAGCGACGTTTCGAGCGCGCGCAACTCATCCGGAACCCGGATCTGGAGATCAAGATAGCGATGATTGACGGAACGCAACTCGACCGAGAGAGCGAGCCCCGGCAAATCCGCGCTAACCGCCGCGAAGCCGGTCATGCTCAGGATCATCGACTTTTTGTGGCAGATGTATGCACTTTTTCAGGCTTTACTTTGCCGGCTTGGTTGTCGAGAATGTATGCGTTATCCCTCCGCGGCGCAAGCCGCAGCGCATTTGCTGGCACGCGAATTGCGAGCCATCATTGTCCCGGTATCACCCGCCTTCCACCACAATAAACGCATGGCCGTCACCAACCAGGCTCTATCCGGAGGCTACCAACTGCTGAACTACCGGATCGACCGGCAGATCAGCCGTGGCGGCTTCTCGATCGTCTATCGGGCCTTCGACGAGACCGGTGCGGCTGTTGCAATCAAGGAATACCTTCCGGCATCACTCGTGTTGCGCACGGAAGGAGACATTGTGCGGGCGAGCTCGATCGAGAACCTCACGTCCTTTCGCTACGGCATGAAATGTTTTTTCGAGGAGGGCCGGGCGCTCGCCAAGATCAATCATCCCAACGTGGTGCGGGTGCTTAATTTCTTTCGCGCCAACGAGACGGTGTACATGGTGATGCGCTACGAGCGCGGGCGCACGCTCCAGCAGCAGATCCAGATGCGCCAGGACCAGATGTCGGAGCGACTCGTGCGGCACGTCTTCATGCATCTCCTGAACGGCTTGCGCGAGGTGCACACGCACAAGCTGCTGCATCTCGACATCAAACCTGCGAACATTTACCTGCGCACCGACGGCTCGCCGGTGCTGCTCGATTTCGGCGCCGCGCGCCAGACGCTCACCACCAATCGCCCCAAGTTGGCACCCATGTACACGCCGGGATTTGCTGCGCCGGAGCAATACCGCGAGCCGGACCGGCTGGGCCCATGGACAGATGTCTACGGCGTCGGGGCCTCGATGTTCGCATGCCTCGCCGCATTCGCCCCGCAGGCGGCCGACGCGCGGCTGCAGGAGGACCATCTCGTTCCCGCCAGGAAAATCTGGTCGGGGCAGTATTCGGACAACGTGCTCGAGGTGATCGACTGGTGCCTTCGCCTCGACCCGCTCGAGCGCCCGCAAAGCATCTTTGCGCTGCAGAAGGCGATCCGCGACATACCGCCCAGAAAGCGCAAGCTTTCCTTTTTCGACGCGCTGAAGCGTCGGTTGTTCAGCGAAATCGGCGCGTAAAGCCCCGGTCGCGCACGCTTACCGATTAGCAGGCGATATGCAGTTCACGGTCTTTCAGGAAAGCCGCAAGGGCTCGCGCAAGATCAACCAGGATCGGATCGCCTACACCTTCAGCCGCGATACCCTCCTGCTGGTGGTGGCCGACGGCATGGGCGGCCACGCCGGCGGTGAGATCGCAGCCCAGATTTGCACCAGACTTTTCATCGAGCGGTTTCAGCAGGAAGCGAAACCCTTCCTCAGGAACCCGCTCAAGTTCCTGCATGACTCGATGCTGCGCTCGCATACGGCGCTCGGGTCTTATGCGAATCAGTTCTCGATGCTCGAAACACCGCGCACGACCTGCGTCGCCTGCATCGTGCAGGGCGGCAACGCCTACTGGGCCCACGTCGGCGATTCGCGGCTTTATCTTTATCGCCAGGGTGCGCTCATCGGCCAGACCAAGGACCATTCCAAGGTGCAGTACCTCATCGACCAGGGCATCATCGCTCCGGAAGAGGCCGCCGTGCATCCCGATCGCAACAAGGTATTCAGCTGCCTGGGCGGGCTCGTGGATCCGGTGATCGACCTCTCGAAGCGTGTCGTTCTTCGCAACGGCGATATCCTGCTTTTGTGCACCGACGGGTTGTGGAGCGGGATGACGAAGGACGAGATCGCGACCTGGCTTACGTCGACGCCAATTCTCAAGTCAGCGCCACTCATGCTGCGCGAAGCCGAAACGCGCGGCGGCCCGGATTGCGACAATCTTTCTGCGATCGTCGTGCGCTGGGGACCGGAAACGCTCCCCGACGAGCCGTCGACGATCACCGAAACGATGGCGCCGGGCGAGTTCCAGACCCAGATCGATCACACCGTCACTCTTGCCGGCCGCAAGGGGGCCCAGCGCGATCTCTCCGACGACGAGATCGAGCGCGCAATCGAAGAGATCCAGTCCACGATCGAGCGCTACCGGCGATGATCGCCAGGAGATAGAATGGCGTTACGCCGTCGGCAAGAACGCCTCATGCGCCAGATCATCCTCGATACCGAAACGACCGGCCTTTACCCCGAGCAGGGCCATCGCATCATCGAGCTCGCGGCGGTCGAAGTCGTCAGCCGCCGGCCCACTGGCCGCACCATTCACTTCCATCTCGATCCCGAGCGCGAGATCGACGCCGGCGCGACCGAAGTCCACGGCATGACGTGGGAGGCCCTGAAGGGCAAGCCGAAATTTCGTGAAGTCGCGGCCGAATTCCTCGATTTCGCGCGCGGCGCCGAATGGGTGATTCATAACGCGCCGTTCGATGTCGCCTTCCTGGATGTGGAGCTCGCCCTCGCCGGCATGCCATGCTGCGCGAGCACTTGCGGCAAGGTAGTTGATACCTTGGCGCTGGCGCGCGACGCATTCCCGGGCAAGCGCAACAATCTCCATGCGTTGTGCGAACGCTTCGGCGTCAACAACGCGCACCGCACGTTGCATGGGGCGCTCCTCGACGCGCAGTTGCTCGCCGAGGTGTATCTCGCAATGACGCGCGGCCAGGAAACGCTCACGATCGACATGGCGAGCGCGTCGCCGCTCCCGGCGCTCGGCCGTATCGATGGCCTTGCCGATGCGCCGCTGCGCCTGGCGCTTGCCGTGCTCGCGCCGAGCGAAGAAGAGCTCCGCGCGCACGGCGAGTATCTCGTCGATCTCGATCGTGAATCCAAGGGCTGCTGCGTGTGGCTGGCGCTCGAATCCATGCCGCTGTCGCCGGCGTTCGAAGCCGAGGCGCTGCCCGCGCAGCCGGTTGCCCAGGACCTGGAAGCGGCGGCCGCTTAAACAGCGCCTCGCGCTCAACCGCCCGCCGTGTCACGCCGCACTGTCATCAAAGAATCATCCGTATGTCAACCGTCATGGACGCCCGCACTTTGCTGCCCGGCCCGGCCGCCTGTCCAGCGACCCTTGGTGCGAGCCGCTCCGCCCTGTCGGCTGCCGACGCGCAACCGATCAATCGCGAGCTGTCGCTGCTCGCCTTCAACCATCGCGTGCTGGCACTCGCAAGCGACCCGGACACGCCGCTCCTCGAGCGGTTGCGCTTCCTGTGCATCGTCGGCAACAACCTGGACGAATTCTTCGAAATCCGGGTGGCCGGAATCAAGGAGCAGCTGCGGGTCCGCATTCCGCCGGCGCGCCTCACGCTGCAGGAAGCGCGTGGCTTGCTGCCGCTGATCGGCAGCGAGGTGCGCGCGCTCATCCACCACCAATATCGCCTGCTGAACGAGCAAGTGCTGCCCGCACTCGCGGCGGTGGGCGTGCGGCTGTTGCGCCATGCCGACCGGACAGCGGCGCAACGGGTCTGGGTGACGCGCTATTTCAACGAGGAGGTTCGGCCGCTGCTGACGCCGATCGGGCTCGATCCGGCGCATCCGTTTCCGCAGGTGGTTAACAAGTCCCTCCACTTTATCGTCGAGCTTTCCGGACGCGATGCATTCGGTCGCGATTCCAGTGTTGCGATCGTACGCGCGCCACGTCTCCTGCCGCGCGTCATCCGCCTGCCGCCCGAAATGGCAGCGGCGCAGAGCTTCCTGCTGCTGTCCTCGGCAATCCACGCGCATTTGCAGGACCTCTTTCCCGGACGCGAGGTGTTGAGCTACTCCCAGTTCCGGGTGACGCGCGACGCCGACCTCTGGATCGACGAGGAGGAAGTCAAGAATCTTCGCAAGGCGCTGCAAGGCGAGCTGCCTCAACGGCAATTCGGATCGGCGGTTCGCCTGGAAGTGGCCGCGAACTGTCCCGATCGACTGGCGCACCTCCTCCTGGCGCAATTCGATCTTGGCGAGGACGACCTCTACCGCTGCGACGGCCCCGTGAACATGATGCGGCTCGTGTCCTTGATCGAGCAGGTCGAGATCGATGCGCTGAAATACGCGCCATTCACTCCGGGACTGCCCGACCGGCTGCGTGGCCGGACCGATCTTCTCGCGGCCATTCGCCAGCACGACATCCTGCTGCACCACCCGTATCAGTCCTTCGAGCCGGTGGTGGAATTCATTCGGCGCGCGGCCGAGGATCCGGATGTCGTCGCCGTCAAGCAAACGGTCTATCGCACCGGCGTCAATTCCGCGCTCATGGAGTCGCTTATCGTGGCAGCGCGTCGCGGCAAGGAGGTCACGGTCGTTGTCGAGTTGATGGCCCGCTTCGACGAGGAAGCCAACATCAACTGGGCCGAGCGCCTCGAACAGGCGGGTGCGCAGGTCGTCTTTGGCGTGTTCGGCCTGAAAACGCACGCCAAGATGGCGCTCCTCATCCGGCGCGAGACCGATGCGCATGGAGCCACCCGTCTCACTCCCTACGCGCATCTGGGAACGGGCAACTACCATCCCCGCACCACGCGGCTTTATACCGATTTCGGCTTGCTGACGGCGGACCCGGGGATCTGCGCCGATGTGAACGAAGTCTTCTTGCACATCACCAGCCTGGCGCGCGCCAATACCCTCGACCGATTACTGCTCGCCCCTTTTACAATGCATGCGCGGATCCTGCAGATGATCCGCCGCGAAACGCACATTGCGCGTGAAGGCCGGCCGGCGCGCATCCAGGCCAAGATGAACGGGCTCCTCGAGGAGCGCGTGATTCGCGCGCTTTATGCGGCCTCGCAAGCCGGCGTCCGGGTGGAGCTCCTGGTGCGCGGCGCTTGCGCGCTGCGCCCGGGCCTTCCGGGGTTGTCGGAAAACATCACCGTCCGTTCGCTGCTGGGACGCTTTCTGGAGCACCAGCGGGTCTGGTATTTCGAGAATGGCGGCGCCCACAGCGTGTGGCTCTCGTCGGCCGACTGGATGGGACGCAATCTTTTCGGTCGCATCGAAGTCGCCTTCCCGGTCTCCGATCCCGTACTCGCGCGCCGCGTGATCGACGAAGCGCTGGCCATGGGATTGGCAGACGAAGCGGGCAGCTGGGAGCTTAAGGCTGACGGCACCTGGGAACGCTGCCGCGGTGATCGTGGCAAGCCCGGGTGCTCGGCCCAGCATGATCTTCTGGCGCGGATGCGCGCGACGGTGGAACCGTTATGATCGGCGCCTGTCATCGGCTGAAGGCTCCCCACAATCGAAACCTGCAGGTGAAGCGATGGACCTCATTCTATGGCGTCATGCCGAAGCGGAAGACGGAGAACGCGACCTCGAGCGCCGCCTGACAAAGAAGGGCCGTGACCAGGCAGCGCGGGTAGGAATATGGCTCAATGTGCATCTTCCTCCGACCACCAGCGTGCTCGCATCACCGGCCGAGCGCACGCTCGAAACGGCCCGAGCGGTCGGTCGCCCGTTCAAAACCGTTGCCGCGCTCGCGCCCGGGGCATCCGTGGCCGCGGTGTTGGCCGCTGCGCACTGGCCCAATGCACGCGACCCGGTCCTCGTTGTCGGTCATCAGCCCACGCTGGGTGGCGTGGTGTCCTTCCTGATTGCGGGACACGAAGATTACTGGACGGTCAGCAAGGGTGCGGTGTGGTGGCTCAGTAACCGCGATCGCGGCGGGCATACGGCCGTGGCGGTGAGGCTTGTCATCGGGCCGGATTTTCTTTGATTGCGCGGGCACCGCTGCACCCGCGCTGCCGCCGCGCCAGCAATGCCAGAGTGGCCGCCAAGCCCAGCAGCGCAAGCGATCCGGGCTCGGGCACTTGTTGCGGACTGGTCGCGTGTCGCGCGGTGATCTGATCCTGACGTTCCGGATTCTCGAGTCGCACGACGTAGGCGGAGTCGAGGCTGTCGGTAGTACCCATCGCGTCGTGAAAAGCGGTCAAGGCATTCCAGGTCGGCGCATCGATGCCCGATGCCGAAAAGACGCCCGTGCTCAAGTCCCAGCTCGAGTCGTAGCGCGTTTCCCATACGCCGATCTGGATGGCTGCGGCGATGTTCACCGCAGGTATCGAATTGGGGCCGAGCACACGAGGACCAATCGGGTATAGCCACGCATACGGATTGATACCGTTCCCCAGCACGGAATTGACTGCACCCAGAAAATCCAACGTTGCCGCGGTGACCCCCGCGCCATTCAACACATAGTGAACCGTGTCACCACCGGAGAAGTACTGCGTAAGCTCGTAGCAGTAGGTATACAGACTGCCATCCGTGCCATCGACGAGATCGGCAAACGTGAGATCGACCAGGTTGCCCGCGACGCCATGCAAACGATCGGGAGATGTGGATCCGCTGGAAGTTCCCAGGCCGGGAGGCGTGACGATGAAATTGATCGAATCGGTAGGCCCCGCAGGATTCTGTGGACTCGAGTCCCAGCGCAAGTCGAGGCTGGCGGCATTGCAAAGCGCAGGAACCAGAACCGATGCGGCGGCGGCGAGAATGCGAAGCGAGGTGTTCAAGGAAAGACTCCATTGGTTGCGATGAAGTCTCATTAGCAAGCCGCGGGCCAGTTTGTAACAGATTGATTATTAACTGGTTAACGTGCCTCCACGGCCGTGATGACCGGGCCTTGTATGTGACCCCGACATTGAACGGATTGTCTCGAACAATGCGGCCGCAGAGATTCTGCGCGGCGCTTCAATGCTCCGAGGTGGACGGCGTCATCGACGCGCGCAGCGTCCGGTGCTGACCTTGTTAGTAACACCACGCAAAACCGGCTTCGGCCCACGCGGCGGATTCCCGGGCGAGCAAATGCACGGTGAGCGGGTGGGCGTTGCGCCACTGCAAGGGCAGTGCGAAACACAGGTTCGGAACCAACGCCGCGCGCCAGGGCGGCAGTGCAATTTCTCGTCGCGAATGATGAAGGAGGACGGCCAGGCGCAACGCAAAAAGCTGGGCACGAAACGTGACGTCGCCGAGCGCTGGTGCCATCTTGACCAGGCCGCCGCGGCAGCCGAGCACCAGGAACGAAAGCCGCTGCTGCTCCCGCGCCGAGAATCCCGGCATGTCCGCGTTCTGCAGAATGTAGGCGCCGTGCTTGTGGAAGCCGGTATGGGACACGGAGAATCCCGATTCGTGCAACAGTGCGGCCCAACGGATCTGCCGGATCGCGGTGTCATCGGGGGTCGCGACGAGCTTTCGATAGAGCTCGACCGCCAACGTTGCAATGCGCTGCGCGTGCGCCCGGTCGACTCGATAGCGGATGGCGAATTGCTCGACTGTCGCCTCCCGCGCGTCCCGGTGCACGGTGCGCCCGAGAAGATCGTAAAGTACGCCGAGGCGCAATGCTCCGCCGACGGGATCGATGCGATCGACCTCTAGCTCGTGCATTGCGGCCGCCATCACCGCGAGGCCGCCGGCCAGCACTGGCGCCCGCTCCGATTTGAGCGCGGCGAGGTGCAGTTCCCGCACGTGACCGGCGCGAATCATTCGCTTGCGCAACGCGAGCAATCCCGCGATCGTGATGCCGGCCGCCGAATAGCCGTTCTGCTCGAGGATTTCGCCCAGTGCGAGGGCGGTACCCGAGGACGCATAGGCGGCGTCCCAGTGCTCCCGCCCGAACGTGCTGGCAATTGCCTCGATTTCCGAGCGCGCAGCCGTCTCTGCGGCCTTGAACGCGGTTGCCGAAAGGCTGCCGTCGGAAAAAAAACGCTGGGTCATTCCGACGCATCCGATGTCCAGTGATTCCAACTGCTCGGCGATGAGCCCATGGCCGATAATGAACTCCGTCGATCCGCCGCCGATGTCGATCACCAGCCGAGGCTCGGGCGCCGGTGGCAACACGTGGGCGACGCCGACGTAGATGAGCCGCGCCTCTTCATATCCGGTGATCACATCGATCGGAAAGCCGAGGATTCGCTCCGCGTTCGCCAGAAACTCCTGTGCGTTCGCCGCGACTCGAAACGTATTGGTGGCGACGGCGCGAACGGCCGAGGGGTGCAATCCGCGCAGGCGCTCGGCGAAG
>JANXZT010000331.1 GCA_025355395.1 Betaproteobacteria bacterium | reverse complement strand
ATGGTGAACACCGGGAAGTTTTCCTGCTCGTTGTAATAGCCGGTGTGATCGCCGAACGGACCTTCGAGCGCGGTCTCAAAGCCGGTCGGATCGCTCGCATCTGGATGAAGAAAGCCTTCGAGCACGATCTCGGCGGACGCGGGAACATGCAAGCCGTGTGACAGGCATTTCACGATCTCGGTACGCGAGCCGCGCAGCAACCCGGCGAACTGGTACTCCGACAACGAATCCGGCACCGGTGTCACGGCGCCAAGGATGGTGGCCGGATCCGCGCCCAACGCCACGGCCACCGGAAACGGTTGCCCGGGATGCGCCATCGCATGATCGCGAAAGTCGAGCGCTCCCCCACGGTGCGCAAGCCAGCGCATGATCACCTTGTTGCGTGCAATCACCTGCTGCCGGTAAATGCCGAGGTTCTGCCGGGTCTTGTGTGGACCGCGCGTGACGGTCAAGCCCCACGTGATGAGCGCGCCTGCATCTTTAGGCCAACAGGTTTGCACCGGCAGCCGGGCCAGGTCGACATCGTTGCCTTCCCACACGATTTCCTGGCACGCCGCACTGCTGCGCTCCTTGGGCGCCATGTTCATCACCTGCATGAAAACGGGCCGGGTGTTTTGCCACGCGTCGCGCAGACCCTTGGGTGGCTCCGGCTCCTTCAGAAACGTGAGCAACCTGCCGACCTCTGCGAGCGCGGCGGTCGACTCTTCTCCCATGCCCAGCGCAACCCGCTGCGACGTCCCGAAAAGATTCGCGAGCACTGGAATCGAATGTCCCTTGGGCCGCTCGAAGAGGAGCGCCGGCCCGTGAGCCCGCAACACCCGATCGCAGACTTCCGTCATTTCCAGATAGGGGTCGACCTCAACAGCGATGCGTTGCAGTTCTCCGCGGCGTTCGAGTTGAGCGATGAAGTCGCGCAGGTCGGTATATTTCATGGCTGGAAATACGCTCGGCTGCAGGCGCGGGACCCTTCACTCCAGGCGCCGAGCTCCCCGATTCAGGCCCCGGCCGCGCGCGTTTCGGGCATGGTCAGAAAGGCGTGCAGCGCGTGCCAGAATCGGTGCCGGTTGATGCCGAGCGGCGCGGTGTGCGCGAGACCGCCGATCTTGACGAGTTGCTTGTCGGCGGTGGGCAGGCGCTCGAAGAATCCCAGGATGTCCTCGTCGGTCGCGATGCCGTCGTGCTCCGCGCGAGTGATCAGTACCGGACAGCGAATCTTTTCCGGATCCACGAGCGGAAGCTTGGTCACCATGTCGAGATAGGTTCCGGTGGGCACGGTATCGCCGTAGCGAAGCTCGGCATCGGCCACGACTTCTCCCAGCATCGGCTCGGCGGCTTTAGGATCGTCGCGCGTGAACACGCTGGTGTAAAACGCGCGATCGATCTTGCGTACATTGCTCGCCTGTAGCGCGGGCAGCATCTTCTTGCGCTGGATGAGCGTCGGCGCATCCTTGCCCGTCCACACCAGAGCATCGAGCATGAGCTTGCTCACGTGCTCGGGATAACGGTTGGCGAATTGTCCGGCGCGCAGCGCACCTGACGATTGCCCGAAGTACGCCGCGCGACTTTGACCAGTCTCCCGGCTCACGATCGCCATGGCGACCTTGAGATCGTCGACCCCACTCGCAATATCGGAGTTCGAAGCAGTCCGGTCAGAGTGTCCGTACCCTTCGTGATCCATGGTCCAGACGTCAAAGCCGAGGCGCGCGAAATGCTCCATGAACGAATAGTCGGTGCGACCCGGCACACTCAGGTCGAACATCGTCTTGCCGGAATACGAGCTGCCATGGACCAGGAACAGCACGGGGCGTCGCACCGTACCCGCACGCTGGGAAGATTTGCGATACACCCACAGGCGGACGCCGTTCTTGTCGGCCCAGTATTCCTGGGCGATCAGCGGATCGGTTGCGTCGGACGATGAACCGGATGCCGCATCGCTGGCGCCGGACAAGCCCGCCAGCACGCCGCCCATGCCCATCATGCCAACGTTCACCAGCAAGCGCCGGCGCTGTGCGTCATGCGTCGAATCGTCCAAGTGCGTCTCCTGAAGCGCCAGGCCAAGCCATGCGACCGACAGTCATTGTACGTGCACTGGGCGCGTTCGGTACGCCGCGCCATGTCATGCGGGCTCGCCTCATGCCACTCGCATTGGGACAATGCAGGCAGCGTGCCGCTTTGGATCGAACGGTGAGGACCTACAATGTTGCATGGCTTCCACTACCACGCACGCTGACGCCCGGTTCGTCGCCGCACGCCGCATCGTTTTCGGCATCGTGCTTGCAAGCTATGTGTTGTCGTTCTTTCATCGCACCGCG
>JANXZT010000307.1 GCA_025355395.1 Betaproteobacteria bacterium | reverse complement strand
GTATGCGATCGTGTTCTCGGGCCTTCACGGCGTTCCCGCCATTCGCATCCTCCAGTCCGTCGCCAGCAGTCTTCTCGGCTCGGCGGCCTACAAAGGTGGTTTGCCGACGGCGGCGCTAGGCCTGTTCCTACACTTCTTCATCGCCTTCTCGGCGGCCGCCATCTTTTACATCGCCAGTCGGCGGTTCCATTTCCTTAGCCGTCAAGCAGTCGTCTCGGGCGTTCTCTACGGCATTGTCGTTTACGCAGTCATGAACCTTATCGTTCTTCCTTTGTCCGCCTTTCCTCACAAAGTCTCATTTCCGCCCCTGGTTCTGGCGACTGGTCGATTCGTGCACATGTTCTTTGTTGGTCTTCCTATCTCTCTGGCTGCTCGCAGGGCTGCGACGACGTGTACTACGGCGCAGCTCGAATAACCCTTGTCTATGAAAATGGGGCCTAACCCGACGTCAACACGGAACCGCCGTGGGCAGCGCTTCGCGTTCGCCCGCGGGGCCAACACTCATCAGCGATGCGGGAGAAGAGCTAACACCAAGAATGTGCGTGCTCGAACGCAAGTTGTCGACGCGTGGACACGCCATCACCCGCTATTACGTAGCCCCGCCGCCAATCCGTTGATGGTCAAGTGGATGGCGCGCCGCGTGCGAATGTCGGTGTCGCCGGCGCGGTAGCGGCGCAGCAGCTCGATCTGCAAATGGTTAAGCGGATCGAGATAGGGGAAGCGGTTGCGGATGCTGCGCTCGAGCGTCGGGTTGTCCTCGAGCAGCGTCGACTGCTGCGTGATCGCCAGGCAATGCGAAACGGTACGCTCGTGTTCGGCGGCAATTCGAGGAAAGATGGCGTCGCGCACGGCGGCGGCGGGGACCAGTTCGGCGTAGCGCGAGGCGACCGCCAGATCGGTCTTCGCAAGCACCATCGCCATGTTCGACAGCACGCTCCGGAAGAACGGCCAGCGCGCATGCATCTCGGCCAACTGCGCGAGCCCGCGCGGGTTCTCCGCCAGCCACGCGTCCACCGCGGTGCCGAAGCCGTACCAACCGGGGAGCATCAGCCGGCACTGGCCCCAGCTGAATACCCAGGGAATGGCGCGCAAGTCCTCGATCCGCGGCGATGCCGTCCGCGACGCCGGCCGGCTTCCGATGTTGAGCTCGGCAATTTCGGCGATCGGCGTCGACGCGCAGAAATACGACGTGAACTCGGGCGTCTCATAAATGAGTGCACGATAGGCGCGATACGCGTGGGCGGACAACGCATCCAGCACCGAAAAATATTCGTCGGCGCGCCGGCCCAGCCGCTCGGTGTCCTGCAGACTCGCTTCCAGCGTGGCCGCAACCAGCGCCTCGAGATTGCGGCGGCCGAGCTCGGGGTCGGAATACTTGCTCGCGATGATCTCGCCCTGCTCGGTAATGCGCAGTCCGCCGCTCACGCACCCCGTCGGTTGCGCAAGGATCGCGTCGTAGCTCGGACCGCCGCCACGGCCGACGGTGCCGCCGCGGCCATGGAATAGTCGCAGCTTTACGCCGTGCGCGTGGAACGCGTCGAGCAGCAACATTTCCCCGCGGTAAAGCGACCAGTTCGCGGTCAGATATCCGCCGTCCTTGTTGCTGTCCGAGTAGCCCAGCATGACTTCCTGCCAATCGCCGCGCCCGCGAATCATCGCGCGATACACAGGTACGTCGAAGGCGGCGCGCATGATATCGCCGCAGCGCGCGAGGTCGTCGATCGTTTCGAACAACGGAACGATGTTGACCGCGAGCGCGTCGCCGCGCACGAAGCCGACCTCCTTCAGCAGCACGGCGACCTCGAGCAGGTCCGACGCCGATTGGCATTTGGAGATCACGTAATTCGGCAGCGCCGACGGACCGAAGCGCGCATGGATGTCGGCCGCCGTGCGCAGGATCTCGAGCTCCGAGACTGCGCGCGGCGAATAGTCGAGGTGCGGTGACGCGAGCGGCCGCGGCCCCGACAATTCGCGCCCGAGCAATTCGACGCGCTCGCGCTCGGACAGGCGGCGATAGTCGGCAACGACGCCAGCGCGTTCGGTGAGCTCGGCCACGATTTCCTCATGCACGTCGCTGTTTTGCCGCAGATCGAGGACGGCGAGATGGAAGCCGAACACGTCGAGCGCGCGCCGCAGCGGATCGAGGCGACCCGCGGCGAGCTGCGTCGCGCCATGCGTCGCGAGCGACGCGGCGATCGCGTCGAGATCGGCGCGAAACTCGGCCGTCGATTCGTAGCGCGGTGCGTCGACGCTGGGCGCGCGCGGCGGAATGTAGCCGGCCAGCTCGCGTGCCGTCGCGGCGAGTCGCGCATACATCCCCACCAGCGCGTTGCGATACGGCTCGTCCTGCCGGTGCGGATTCTCGTCGTGCGCGCGCTTGGCGAGCGCCAACAACTCGTCGGTGGGTTGGATCAGCCGCGACGACAGCGACAGCTCGCCGCCCAGCCGGTGCGTCTCGACCAGGTAGTGCTCGAACGCAAGCGCCGATTGCGCACGGATCGCGTAAGCAAGCGTCTTGGCGTCGACGAACGGATTTCCGTCGCGGTCGCCCCCGATCCACGAGCCGATACGCAAAAAGGGCGGCAGCGATACGTCGCGGATGCCGAAATCGCGACTGATGTGCGCTGCGACGTCCGCGTACAGCTTCGGGATCTGGTCGAGAAACGTATAGCGGTAATACGCGAGGCCATTGTCGATCTCGTCCGTTACCTGCAGCTTCGACAACCGCAGCATCGCCGTCTGCCACAGCTCGAGGACCTGCCGGTAGAGCGCGGCATCGAACTCCGCCCTCTCGTCCGGCGTCAGTGCGACGCGGTCACGCCAGACGAGGAGACGCGCAATTTCACGCTCGGCGTCGAGGATGCTCTTGCGCTGGACTTCGGTCGGATGCGCAGTCAGCACCGGGCACACCAGCGCGTCGGCGAACCAATGCTCGATCGTGGCGCCATCGACCCCCGCCGCGGCGAGGCGTTCGAGCGCCTGCGCGATGCTGCCGCGCTGCGGCGGCGATCCGGCCAGCGCGTGCGCGCGCCGGCGGCGGTTCTGGTGTACGTCCTCGGCGATATTCGCCAGGTGTGAAAAGTAGCTGAATGCGCGCACCACGTGGAGCACGTCCGCCACCGGCAGTGGATTCAGCAGCGACGCGAGCTCGTGCCGGGCAAGCGGCGCTTCAGCGACACTCGCGCGGCGGAAGCGGATCGCCGTCTGCCGGATCGCCTCGATCCGCGCAAAGCCCGCTTCGCCGGTCTGCGCGCGCAGGACATCGCCCAGCATGCGACCGAGCAGGCGCGTGTCCTCTTTGAGCGGCAGATCTTTGTCGGTCGCAGTGTCCATTGCAATGTCACTTCTACCAAGGGCGAGTATATGTCGTCCGCCCGCTCCGAGCGCCAGCGCCGCGCGCGCGTTGCGCCAGGAATCGCTTGCCGACCTGTTCGCCGCCGATCCGGAGCGCGGCTTACGGTATAAACATAACCCACGGCCGCCATTGCGTGCCACACTGACACTGCCGCGCGACCGGTCCCATAGGTGCGTGCGCGGTGAGTTCACACGATCAATCCGCCTTCAGGAGACAAGCATGCGCAAGTTCAAGGTAAGCACTCACGCGGCCGTGGTGTCGCTCGCCTGCCTGGCATCGTTCCCGGTCTAGGCGCAGCCCAACATTCCGAACATCGAAAAACTCAAGCAGATGAAGGTTGCAAGCACCGACGCGAACATTCCTCTGGTGCCGCAGACCGGCAAGAACGCCGACCAGCTGCGCGAGAACCTGAAGCGCGTCAAGCTGCCGCCGGGCTTCAAGATCGACCTCTATGCCGTGGTGCCCGACGCGCGCTCGATGGCCATCGCGCCCTCGACCAATATGCTGTTCGTCGGCACGCGCAAGACCACCGTCTGGGCGGTGACCAACCGCAACAGTGGCGATGTCGCCACCGAGGTCAAGGAATTCGCGCCTTCGCTCAAGTTCCGCAATCCCAACGCGGTGTGCTGGACCAGGGACGGCTTCCTCATTGTGGTCGAGAGCAACCGCGTGCTGACCTTCCCCGC
>JANXZT010000249.1 GCA_025355395.1 Betaproteobacteria bacterium | reverse complement strand
GCGGAGCGAACCGGGGGCTTGCGCCGACGCTATGGGAGCCTTTTCCATCGCGGTATCGTGCCATCGGGCGCCGCGCCGCGCCTTGAGCTACATCAACTCATGTGCCTGGCGCCATGAAACGCGACTTCCCAGGCTGCCGTCGACTTGGCCTGCGCGCCGTCTTGACCTGGATCAAAGTACGCCGACGCGATGGAAGCTAAAGTTCGCACTTGTCGGTTTGGCCCAGCCGAGCGATGGAACGAACGGCGCCGCCCGTCGATTGTTCGCGAGCTTGGGCGCTTGATGGACCTGCAGAACACTCTCGAGGAAAACCGTTTCGCGCCTCTGATGATTCGAGGTCGCGCACTGCTGCCCATCGTGCAAGGCGGGATGGGAGTCGGCATATCCGCCCATCGCCTGGCGGGTAGCGTTGCCCGCCTCGGTGCGATGGGCACGATCTCCAGCGTCGACTTGCGCCGCCATCATGCCGACCTCATGCGCGAAACCGTCCATTGTCGCGACCGCTCGACGATCGATCGCGCGAACCTCGTCGCCTTGGATCGCGAAATCGTCGCAGCGCGAACGATCGCCGGCGGCCATGGAATGCTTGCGGTCAATGTCATGCGCGCCGTCTCGAGTTATGCCGACTACGTGCAGCAGGCTTGCACCAGCGGAATAGACGCCATCGTCGTCGGCGCGGGACTGCCGCTCGATCTTCCCGATCTTGCGGCGGAATTTCCGGATATCGCGTTGATCCCGATCCTTTCCGACGCGCGCGGCATTCAGCTGCTCGTAAAAAAATGGGAGAGAAAACATCGACTGCCTGATGCGATCGTCATCGAACATCCCCGTTATGCAGGCGGACATCTCGGCGCCGCCAAAGTGGAGGACCTGGCCGATTCCCGCTTTGATTTCGAGCAGGTGATCCCGGCGACGCTCGCATTTTTCCGCACCCTGGGCATTGCCGACGACGCGATTCCGCTCATCCCTGCAGGCGGAATCAATTCGCCCCAGCGAGTCCGCGAACTCTTCGCACTGGGGGCACGTGGCGTGCAGCTCGGCACCGCCTTCGCGGTCACCGAGGAAGGAGACGCCGCACCGGAATTCAAGGCCGTGCTTGCCAACGCGCGGCCCGAGGACGTCGTCGAGTTCATGAGCGTCGCCGGGCTGCCCGCCCGGGCCGTGCGCACCCCATGGCTCGAAAACTATCTGCGCCATTTGCCGGCGATGCAGGCAGCGGCGCGCCGGAAGCCGCGCTGCACGCTGCACTTCGATTGCCTGATCCAGTGCGGGCTCCGCGACGGCATTGCCCACATTGGCCAGTTTTGCATCGATACGCAGCTTGCCGCGGCGCTGCGCGGCGACGTCAAGAAGGGCCTGTTTTTCCGCGGCGCCGCCGCGCTGCCTTTCGGATCGGAGATAAGGCCCGTCCGCGATCTGATCGACTACCTGTTAGGTACGCGAGCCCCGGTCTTGCGCCACTGCATGCGCTGACAATCGGGTTTTGTATGTCGCGACGGTCGACCCGGTTGAGGATGGCGCCGCCGCGCAGTGCGATGCGGCCATCCGGCGCGCCGAGCATTGGATGGCGCTGAGTGACCATGCGGGAGGCACGCCGCATGGCGACGCTACCGTTGCTTTGATTTTGCGGCCGTGATAGCGGCCTCCGCCACGATTGTCGAAAAGGGGTTTGGCAGGCCGCGTCACGGCCTGCGTGTTACCCTTGGCATGACCTACAACACGGCTGCCCATCCTTCCCTGTGCCGCGCCCCAAGATCACCACCCAGGCGTTTCTCTCCAGCCTGCCGCTTTTCAAGGAACTCGGACCGGCTGAACTTGACCGGATCGCCGCGGGCACGACCGAAATGCATGTTCCCCGCGGCGAGATCGTCTTCAACCAAGGCGATCCTTGTGTCGGCTTTCATCTCGTCGTGTACGGCCAGGTCAAGCTAGGGTTCCTGTCTCCACAGGGTGGAGAGAAGGTCGTCGAAATCATCGCACCTGGCTACTCGTTCGGCGAAGCGCTGATGTTCATGGGAAAGCCCTACATTGTCATGGCCCAGACGCTGTCTGACTCGCTGCTGCTGCACGTGTCGCAAAAAGTGGTGTTCGACGAGATCGAGCGCGACCCTGCATTTGCGCGGAAGATGCTGGCGGGCCTGTCGCGACGTCTGCACGGGTTGATCAGCGACGTGGAATCGTACTCACTGCAGTCCGGCACCGAACGCGTCATCCGCTATTTCTTGCGCCAGGACGAACAGCAGGCGCAAGCGAACGACCCCTACGTCCTGACGCTGCCGACATCGAAGGCGATAGTCGCGTCCCGACTCAACGTAACGCCCGAGCATTTTTCGCGCATCCTGCACGAGCTCTCCGAGAAAGGGCTGATCAACGTCGAAGGTCGTGAGGTCAGGGTCCTCGACGTCGCGAATTTACGCAGCTATCACGACTAGGGAACCTCTGCATAGGCCCCGTGTGGTCGCGACGGAGGCTTTCCGGGATACCCCGGGCGCGTGTTGCACACGCTAATGACTGGTTCCGGCGGAGCGCGTGGTCTTGTTGTAAACGTTGTACTTACCCGATGGCTTGACCATCGGGATGCGCTTCACTTCCTTGAACGTCGCGGCGTCGTAGATCACCAGCGCGCCGTCCATCTCCCACACGCTGGCCAGCGCGTACCTGCCGTCGCGGGTGAATTCAATGTGCGCCGCGGTCCTGCCCGGCGAGGGTTTCACCGTCGTCACAACTTCCAGCGTCCGCTTGTCGATCACCTGCAGCACGTCCTTGTTCGGGCTATTGAACGCGTCGACCCACGCATAGGGCGTGTTTTCGTGGCTGCGCATGAAAAATCCCGGTCCGGCAGTCTTGATCTGGGCGACCGTCGTCCAGCTCTTCATGTCGATGACGGTGACGATCCCGTCCTTGAGGTTCGGCGTCGCGAGCACCGGCCGCCCCTGCCACTCCCAGGTAATTCCCGAGCCGAGATGCGGCAGCCCCGGTAAATCGACTTCGGCAATCTTGCGCCGGACGTTGAGATTCACGACCTGCCCGGTATGACCGTCGCGCGACGCGCCGATCAAGTGATCGTAGGTCGGATCGAAAAAGAAGTCGTCGATAATATCGTCGAGGACCATGCGCCGCACCGGCAACGGGCCCGTCGCGGCAAGCCCTTCGCCCATGCGGTAGTCGTGGACCAACCCCTCGTACACCGGGCCGGTCTTCGGACCGTAGGGAATCTCCCACACTTCCGCAATGTCCTTCAGCGCGACGATGAAGCTCTGCCGGGGCGCGGCGTCGTATACCGCGGAGACGCGGGAGCTCTTGCCGTTCGCATCCTGCGCCGCGATCACCTTGACGAGCGATAGATCGTGCGCATCGAGCGCGACCAGCGTGTGCGGAAGATAGTTTCCCACCAGCACGTAGCGGCCGTCGGAGGAAACCGCGAGATTGCGGGTGTTGATCCCGGCGCGCACCTCGGCGACGAGGGTCAGGTTCCAGATGTCGTATTTCGAGACCCAGCCGTCGCGCGACGCGAAATAGACGTAACGCCCGTCGGGTGAGAACTTCGGGCCGCCGTGCAATGCGTAACGCGTGGCAAAGCGCTTGACCGGCTCGAATGTGTCGCCATCGAGAATGGTCGCGTGATGATCGCCGGTCTCGACCACGACGAACAGATTGAGCGGGTCGGCCGTGAAGACCGGCTTCGGCGGCAGGCTATCGGGCTTCACGTACTCCATGCGTGAGGTGCGGATTTCGGTCTCACCCCACACCGGCTTGATCGCCAGAGGCGTATAAAGATAATCGGTCAACGCCTGAATGTCGGCGCCCGTGAGCTTGTCACCGAACGCCTGCATCTGCGTGGCGATGCGGCCATCGCGGACGGTCTGCACCGCCTGCGGTTTGGGCAAGCGCTCCAGATTCTCGGGAAGCAGCGCCGGCCCCGAGCCGCCGAGGCGGTCCGCGCCATGGCAACTGGCGCAATGAATCGCGTAGTTCTGTGCGGCAATCGGCTCCGCGCCCGCGAGCAGCGACTCCCCGGCCCACATTGCAAAGCAAAGTTTCACCGCCAAGGACGCAAACAGCAGATTCCTCCCCCGGGTCGAGCCCGCGCTTGGAATGGCAAACAGAGTCGTCTCGTTTGCGTCTTCGCGTCCTTGCGGTAAATGCTCTTGCGTCACACCGTGGCATCCACGCGCCGGATGCGCACATACGGCTTCATCTTGACGCGCGCATGACCGGGCTCGATGCCGAGCTCGTCGTCGTCGAGATAGCATGCCGGATCCTCCGCCCATGGGTCGCCGGTGAGCTGGCGCGCGCGCACCCGCGTGTTGCCGCCGCAGATGTCGAAATACGCGCAACGCGCGCAGCGGCCCTTGACCGCACGCGGACTTTGCCTGAGTCCCGCCAACAACGGATCCGACATGTCGCTCCAGATCGCCGAGAACGGCCGCGACTTGACGTTGCCCAGCGTGTAGTCCCACCAGAACGTGTCGGGATGCACGTTGCCGACATTGTCGATG
>JANXZT010000270.1 GCA_025355395.1 Betaproteobacteria bacterium | reverse complement strand
CTTCGGTCTCGAACGCCTCTTTGACTGTGCGATTGAAGCGCTCGATCACGCCACGACCCTCGCTGACGTACGGCTTGCTGTGACAGAGTTTGATGCCGACCTGGTCGCACGCGAACTCGAAGCGCTCGGCCTGATAGCCAGGGCCGCCGTCGACGTAGATCTTTTGCGGCACGCCCCAGGCGATGATCATCGCGCGCAGCCCACGTCGCACCGCCATGAAGTCTTCGGACATCCCGTAGCGCGACTCCGGCACGTAGCGCGCGCAGTGATCAATGAACGATCCAAGTTCGGTGCGCTTGATCTCGCCGGACTCGGTGCGCACGTATGGACCGGCCTTGAAATCGCCGACCACGAAGTCGAGCGGATGATCGAACTGCAACCGCACGTGCCGCTTCACGCCGAGAACGCCCATCATCCGGCGGCTGGCGGAGCGATTGTCCAGATGCCGATCGAGCGTCGAGCGTTTGAGCGCGCCCGCCGCCACCTCACCGGCGCGTTGCATCAAGTCGATCAGCGTATGCGTGGAGCGTGCTGACTGCTCCTTGCGCAATTGAATAGCGCGCTCGATCGCGGCTTCGGTCAGCGCCCGGAGCTTGCCGGCGTCGCGGCGTCGGCGACGCATCAGCCCGACGAACTTGTCGCGCTCGAAGCGCCGGATCCACCGCTGCAGCGTGCGCACGGTCACGCGCACGATCTGTCCATCGGGCTGCACGTGGTCGCGCTCGGCGATCTCGCGCAGGACTTCGGCACGAGCACCGCGCGGTGCGTCCAACGCTTCGGCGATCACACGCAGACGAAAGGCCGCCAAGTGCAACCGGTCATCATCCAGATCGTCTCGCTCGTCCATCTGCGGTGGACGGTATCGGAATCGTTTTCACCGCTGAATCACCATGCGCGGGGATGCATCCGCATCGCGCCCTATGAGCGGCACCCAGACGCGATGCGCCATGAACTGCCACTCCAACAGTCGCCCGAGCCCCGTCATGCTCACGAGCTTTGCGCCGGTGTGGAGCAGCGCCTTGCCGAGAGCTTCCATCGCGCTCAACGCACGTGCCACGATTGCGCGAACACCGTCTCCGTTGAAACCCGAGATCCCGGCGCCGTGCACGCTCTCGGCATCGAGCTGTGCCGCGATCGCCATCAACTCGCCGACGTCGATCAGCGTCGCGATCCATCGCGTCCAACGCCGCGTGCTCGTGGCACTGGCGCCGGCACTCGCTGCAGCCGCCGCCGCGCCTTGAGCGCCGATCGTGTGCGCGGCCACCACGTGCGCCACCACGTCGGGCTGGTACACGCGATGCGGGTAGTCGCCCGCTGCGTACACGGTGAACCCGTGCCGACACGCCGTGCACTTGCCGCGCGCGCGATCTCGCACCTCGCTGGCCACGGCCTTTCCGTCCTGCGCCGGCACGACGATCAACACGCGGCGCTTGCCGTCCCACCACGACCGCACCCCGCAACACGGACTCCGTGGCGGACGCTCGTTGGTCGCTTCTCTGCTTGTCGATTTCACGGCACCATCGAACTCCAAAAGGAGCCAAAATGCCCGCCCCTGGACGCAACGACCCCTGCCCGTGTGGCAGCGGCAAGAAGTACAAGAAGTGCTGTCTCGCTCGCGACGACGCCGCAGCGAATGCTCAGCGCGATCAGGCTGCCGCAATCAAGACCGCCGCGAAGACGACCTCGTGGGTCATCGCGGAGGACGACGACCTAGATCAGCTATCAAATCGTGTCGTCGATCTGATCCGCGAGGGGCGCCTCGACGAAGCAGAGAAGGCGCGTGACGAACTCGCCGCGCGTTATCCCGACATGCACGACTGCATCGAACGGACGGCGATGATCCACCAGGCGCGCGGCAATCTGCCCGCCGCCATCGAGTGGTGGAACAAGACGATCGACTACATGGAACGCAACGAGGGCTTCGAGGAGGACGGGATCCAAGCGGTGCGTGACATCGTCACCAACATCGAACGACAGATCGCAGACGCGGCACCGCCGGCGCCGTGATCACAGCCATGCCCCGGCGACATCGAGTCCGGGCAAGGTCACGTCAAATTCCCTGAGCGCCAACACCCTCCCCCAAACGATGACCCGGGGGAGGGTATTTGAGCGATATTCAGTGCCAGGCTGCCGTCGAAGCGCTCTGAATCTGAATTCGCGCCGCGAAAACGCTGCCGACGAGTTACTCGATCTAAGAGTCGCGTTCGCAGTCGCGAAATGAGCGCGTGTTCTCCGTCGAAATACCCTCCCCCGATCGTCGGGGGAGGGTCGCGGCGTTGCG
>JANXZT010000239.1 GCA_025355395.1 Betaproteobacteria bacterium | reverse complement strand
GGCAAGAACTGGAAGACCGATCTTTCCGGCGGCATCCAGCGCGTGTCCCTGAAACACGGCTGTCACCCATTCGGCAATGCCAAGGCCCGTGCGGTCGTCTGGAACTTCCCCGACGGCATTCCGCAGCACCGCGAGCCGCTTTATTCGCCGCGACCCGACCTCGTCGCCAAGTATCCGACCCATGACGACAAGAAAGCGTTCTGGCGCCTGCCCACCCTGTACAAGTCCGTACAGGAGAAGAACAAGGACATCTCGAAGGAATTTCCGCTCGTGCTCACGAGCGGCCGGCTGGTGGAATACGAAGGCGGCGGCGACGAGACACGTTCGAACCCATGGCTCGCCGAGTTGCAGCAGGACTGCTTCGTGGAGATCAATCCCAAGGACGCCAATGATCGCGGGGTGCGTGACGGCGAGTATGTGTGGGTGAAGTCGCCGACGGGGGCCCAGCTCAAGGTCAAGGCGCAAGTGACCGAGCGCGTCGGCCCCGGCACTACGTTCATTCCCTTCCATTTTGCCGGATGGTGGATGGGCAAGGACATGCTGGAGTACTACCCGGAAGGGGCGCATCCGATCGTGCGTGGCGAGGCGGTCAATACCGCCACCACCTACGGCTACGACTCGGTGACGATGATGCAGGAAACCAAGACAACCCTGTGCCAAGTCGCGAAGACGACCGCCTGATGCCAAGCGACCAGCCCGAGGAGAATCGACAATGGCTCGAATGAAGTTCTTGTGCGATGCGGAGCGATGCATCGAGTGCAACGGCTGCGTCACGGCGTGCAAGCAGGAGCACGACATCCCCTGGGGCGTGAATCGGCGCCGGGTGGTGACGATCAACGATGGCGTGCCCGGTGAGCGCTCGATCTCGGTCGCGTGCATGCACTGCTCCGACGCGCCGTGCGCCGCGGTGTGTCCGGTCGACTGCTTCTACAAGAGCGAAGAAGGCGTGGTGCTCCATGACAAGGACCTGTGCATCGGCTGCGGCTACTGCTTCTATGCATGCCCGTTCGGCGCCCCGCAATTTCCGCAGGCGGGCGCATTCGGCGTTCGCGGCAAGATGGACAAGTGCACGTTCTGCGCGGGCGGCCCCGAGCCCGACGGCTCGCAGGCGGAATATCAGAAGTACGGCCGCAATCGCCTATCCGAAGGCAAGCTGCCGGCCTGCGCTGAAATGTGCTCGACCAAGGCGCTGCTGGGCGGGGACGGCGATGTCATTGCCGATATCTACCGCCAGCGCGTGACCACGCGCGGCAAGGCGGCCGAGGTATGGGGCTGGGCAACGGCATACGGCCGGCCCGACGCGAAGCCGGGACAACCTGGCGCGCCCGGCCAGCCAGCACCTGCGCCGACGGGAGGGCCCAAGACATGATGCGCCGGAGTGTCGCGGTCGCGGTGTTGATCGGTTTTGCCGGCGTTGCGCTTACGGCCTGCGGCGAGCGCCCGCAGGTCGTGCAATACAAGCAGGGGCGCTACCAGGGCAAGCCGGATACGCCGCCTTATCAGGGCACGCCGTTCAATGGCGATCGCAAGCAGTGGGACGACGCCATCCGGACCCGCAATCAGAACCAGAACGAATACAAGCGGACCGGCTGACGGATCGCGGAGGGCGCATGCGCAGCAAATCGATTACGCGCGCGGCCGCGGTCATTGCGGCAGCGGTCATGTTCGTTGGCGTCGCCGGGGCGCAGGTTCCGGCCGCCTCGCCGTTGCCGGCCGATCCGGCCCAGGCGCAGCGCGAGCGGCAGATTTCTCAACCTTACAACAACGCCCCGGTATGGAAGGAGATCCGCTCCGGCGCTCCGCAGTTCACCAGCCTTCCCGGGCGTGAGACAAACGTCCTCATCCAGTCGGAAGGACAGACGTGGCGGGCGGCCCGGGTGCCGATCTCGACCGCCGGCGGATTCCTGTTTGCGCTGGCGCTCCTCGGCATCATCGTTTTCTACACCTGGCGTGGTCCGATCCTGGTGCAAGGCCGCCCGACGGGACATCTCATCCGCCGGTACACGTCGAGCGAACGCATCGTGCACTGGACAGTGGCGATCACCTTCGTGACCCTGGGATTGACCGGGCTCGTAATCATGTTCGGCAAGTCGGTGCTGCTGCCGCTGATCGGTTACACACTTTTTTCCTGGCTCGCGATCCTGGCCAAGAACCTGCACAACTTTACCGGTCCCGTGTTCGCGATGGCGCTGCCGGTGATGATCGTGATGTTCGTGCGCGAGAATCTCTTTCGCGCCTATGACTGGCCGTGGGTCAAGCGCTTTGGCGGCATGCTCGATCGCTCCGGCAAGAGTGAGGTTCCCTCCGGCAAAGCCAACGCGGGGCAGAAGGTGCTGTTTTGGCTGATGGTGGTGCTCGCGGGCCTCACGCTCATCGTGACGGGACTCATCCTCGACTTTCCGAACTTCAACCAGACCCGCCAGACCATGCAGATCGCCAACGTCGTGCACATGGTGGCGGGGATGTTCGGCATCATTCTCGCGAGCGCTCACATCTACCTCGGCACGATCGGAATGAAGGGCGCCTATGATGCCATGCGCCATGGCTACGTCGACGAGAGCTGGGCACGGGAGCATCACGCGTTCTGGTACGAAGAGGTGATGGCCGAAAAGCCGGCCCATGGGCTCGATGCGGCGCCGCCGGCGCCCCCGCAACACCGTATCGCGTGATCAATCGAAAGGGACTGGGATGACAACGCTACGCGCATTGCTCGCCGCGGCATTCCTGGTCGTGAGCTTTGGCGTTGCCCTCGCCAAGCTCCCGCCGCCACCGCCGATGGACGAAAAGGCCAAGGCCACGGCCGAGGAGAAAAAAGCAAAGGACACCGCTACGGCGGACGTGGCCAAGGCAACGTTGGCGAAAGCGGAGGATCGCGTGGCGGCCCGCTACATCGCCGAGCAGAAGGCCAAAGGGATCACGGTCCAGCCAACGCCGATCGCATCGACGGGCGGGGCGGTAATGACTGCGCAGGGCAACACGCCCGTGGGTTCCGCTACGGGCCAGTCGACCGATGCCAAAGGCGCTGCCAAGCCGGCGGGCGCTTCTGCGCCGGCCACTGGCGCGGACGCCGCCAAGGATTCGAACAAGAAATAAGCGGGCATATCATGCAAAAAATGGGGGCTGCGGCCCCGTTTTGCTTTGGAAGCGTCGCGCGTTTTCCCTCAGAGCTGTTCTTCGAGCGGGAGCCACGAGAGCACGTTGCGGACACGCGGGCGCTCGTCTGACCAAGACTCCCTCTGCCCAAGTGGTATGCCGTAGGTCGCCCCGCTCGCTGCGCAACTGTCCGTCCGTGGGGGAAACACGTGTGCCGGTGCCAACGCCGGCGCAGTCTGCCCTACTCCCATACGTGATATCATGATATCGATATAACGGGTCCGTAAGGAGCGCAGGCTATGGCTCAGTTCATCGTTCGCGGCTTGGAAGAGGACGTTAAGGCGCGCCTGAAGCACCGCGCCCAGCGCCATGGGCGTAGCATGGAAGAGGAAGTTCGCGATATCCTGCGCAATGCGGCGAAGGAAGAGAATCGCCCGGTGCCGAAGCTGGGCTCACGCATCGTGGCTCGCTTCGCGAAAACAGGGTTGACCGAGGATCTGCCGGAATTACGTGGTCAACGTCCACGCGCCGCTGACCTCGGCAATGATCATCCTTGATACCAACGTGCTTTCGGCGTTGATGCGCAAGGCGCCTGAGGCAGCGGTGGTCGCATGGCTGGATCGCCAGCCCGCCGAATCGGTCTGGATCACCAGCATCACGCTATTCGAGTCTCGCCTCGGCCTTGCTCTGCTCCCAAAGGGCCGACGGCAGCAAACGCTGGAAGAGGGGTTCGCCAGGCTGCTGCAAGACGACCTCGCGAATCGAGTGTTGGACTTTGACAGCGCGGCCGCGACCGAAGCCGCTCTATTGGCGGCAGAGCGCCAGAAAATCGGGCGGCCGGTAGACATTCGCGACACCCAGATCGCCGGCATCGCACTGGCGCGGCATGCCACGCTCGCCACGCGAAATGTGCGGCATTTTCTGGATCTGAAGATACCGGTAATCGATCCTTGGGCGCGTCTCGAGCGCTAGAGCCAGGCCGCGTGTGAGAAGGGCGGCTGCTCCCCGTTTTGCTTTGGAGTGGCGCGCGTGCGGTCCGGTCAGAGCTGCTCTTCGATCGGAAGCAGAGACAGCACGTTCACCGCGAGGCCGCGCAAGAAACTGCTGCCGGGCTCGTCGGTAAAGTCCAATTTCTGACCGTTCTCCTCGGTGTGCCACACGAGTTGCGGCATGCCATCGGGCTGTGGGCGCAGGATTACCTGATAGCTGTTGGCGGGTTGCGCGATACCCTCGAACCGCTGCGCAATCTGTTGGGCGAGCTCGGGACTCTCGATCATCAGGCCCACCTCGGTGTTCAACCGGAACGATCGATTGTCGAAGTTGGCCGAGCCGATGAAGGCCTTGCTGCGATCGAACACGAACACCTTGGCGTGAAGGGCATACTGGTCGGTCTGGTTGCCCTTCAGCTTGCCGCCGCTCACGTTCGGCCGTCCCAGATCGGTGCGCACCTCGTAGAGTTGAACGCCTAGCTGCAAGAGCGGGACGCGGTATTTGCGATAGCCGGCGTGCACCGCGGGGACGTCGGTGGACTCGAGCGAGTTGGTGAGGATGCGCACGCTGACATTGCGCGCGCGAAGATCGGTCAAGAGCTTCATCTGCTCTTCGCCGGGCACAAGATAAGGCGAAACCATCATCAGTTCCCGGCTTGTATTGCGAATGGCTTGCGTCAGGCGCTCACGCAATAGCCGGCCATCGAGCTCGCCGTCTTCGACCTTCTGCTTCTCGGGGCTGTCGTAGAGCACCTGAGAGGGTGCCCAGATCAGAGGATCCTGGCCGTTCACGATGCGGCCGAGCGGATCGCCGGCAGCCACTGTCCGCATGTACTCTTCGTCCGTCTTTTCTGCCCGGTGCTGGCGGAGCGCCGTTCTGAACGTTTCGAACGCTTCAGGCGTGGCCTTGGTCGAGAGCGCTGGCACCGGGATTGCGAGCGGGCTATTCCAGTAGGCGTCGAAGCTAGTCGACAGTCGCCTGACGGTAGGTCCTGCAGCGAAAACATCGAAGTCGCCGAACTCGAAGTCCGGGCTTATGGAGAAATATTCGTCCCCGACGTTGCGGCCCCCAGCGACGCCGATAATGTTGTCGACCAGGAACAGCTTGTTATGCATGCGGTAAGTAAGTCGGGGCCAGCCGAGCGCGAACTCCACGGTGCGCGCCGGCGAAAATCCACCGCGATAGGAAGCCGGATTGAAGACGCGCATCTCAACGTTGGGGTGCGCTGCCGCCATCGTCAGTTGCGCATCGCGACCCGAAAGATTGAGGTCATCGATGAGGAGGCGCACCCGGACGCCGCGATCAGCCGATTTCAACACCTCGTCGAGTAGCAGCTTGCCGGTGACATCCATGTGGAAGATGAAATACTGGACGTCGAGCGTGCGTTGCGCCTGCGCCGCCATTTCGGCACGCAACACGAAACCGTCAGTGCCCGCCGGAAGCAGGCGAAAGCCCGACAGATCCGCGTGCTCCCTGATTCGATCGGCGAACGCTTTGCCGAGCACCGTCTGCTCGGGCTGGGTGAGCGCGACCGTTTGTTCGCGGGGGTAATCGGCACCGGGCGGAACGGTGGCACAGCCGGTGATGAGCGCCGCGGCGACCCATGCGATCAGTACTCTCAATGCAGTCAACAG
>JANXZT010000224.1 GCA_025355395.1 Betaproteobacteria bacterium | reverse complement strand
CGAGGTGATGACGGGCGCTTCCTGCGGCGGCGCGGGTGGCGGGATATCCGGGGGTGGAACGTAGGGCTGCGGCGGCGGCTTGACCGGTGGCGCTTCGACGATCTTCTTGGGCGGAGGCGGCGGCGGTGGCGGTGGCGGCTTGATCTCCTGGATGATCGTGGCCGTCACCGGCTTCTTGATGACCTCTACCGCCTTGCGCGCCAGACCGGTCATCAGCGCATACACCACCAGCGCATGGATCAGAACGACGAAGCCGATGCCGACCAGATGCCGCTTGGGGTCTCTTTGTTGCCGTGCAAAATCCATGCCGTATTGACTCCATAGCCTGGCGTGCGCCGTGGCGCACGAGCGCGTGCTACTCGATGAACTGCTCGCTGCCAACGATGCCGATCTTGGTCATCCCGAGACGCTGCGCCGACGCCATCACCTCCGCGACGACTTCGTATTTGGCTGCCTTGTCGGGGCGAAGATGCAACTCGGGCTGCGCCGCCTGCGCTGCGGCGGCGGTGAGCTTCTGCTCGAGCGTCGCACGATCCGGAACCACATCGCCGTTCCAGTAGATGCGACTTGACCCGTCGACATCGACCTTCACCACCTCCGGCTCCACCAGCGGCGGCGGCGGATTGCCGATCGGCATGTTGAGGTTCACCGAATGCAACTGGATCGGGAGGGTGATGATGAGCATCACGAGCAGCACCAGCATCACGTCGATAAGTGGCGTGGTGTTGATGTCCATCATGACGTCCGGATCACCCGATCCGCCTGTTCCCACGTTCATTGCCATGTTCTGGTCCTCGAATTGCCTTGATTCGCGGGCACCTCAACCGCCGCGCGGCGGAGGCTCGGTGATGAAGCCAACCTTGGCGATCCCGGCCCGCTGACAGGCGTAGATGATCCTGCCCACCGAATCGTAATCCGCGCTGCCGTCGCCGCGAATCTGCACCTCGGGCTGGGGCTTTTGCACTGCGACCTTCTTCAGCCGGTCGATAAGCTGGGCCGTGGTGGTCATGCGCAGATCGTTCCAATAGATCCGCCCGAGCGCGTCCACCGAGATCGTGATGTTCTCCGGCTTCGTCTCCCGGACCTCATTGGTTTCCTTCGGAAGCTTGACCGGAATCGACGTCGTGACGACGGGCACGGTGATCAGAAAGATGATCAACAGCACCAGCATCACATCCACCAGCGGCGTGGTGTTGATCGTGGAGACGACTTCGTCCTCGTCGCCGTCCGCCTGGCCGACGTTCATTGCCATGGGTTCAGGCCTGTGCGACTGCGGCGGGGGTGCTCAGCAGAACGGCATGCAGGTCGGCGCCAAACCCACGCACCTGCTCCATCGCCGACTTGTTGCGACGCACCAGCCAGTTGTAGCCGAGCACAGCGGGTACGGCCACCGCAAGACCGATTGCGGTCATGATCAATGCCTCGCCCACCGGTCCCGCGACCTTGTCGATCGACGCCTGGCCGGCGATGCCGATGGCCGTCAGCGCATGGTAGATCCCCCAGACCGTACCGAAGAGACCGACGAACGGGGCGGTCGAGCCCACGGTGGCGAGCAACGCCAATCCGTCCTGCATGCGGCTTTGCACATTGTCGATTGCGCGTTGGATCGACATCGAGATCCAGTCGTTCAGGTTGACGTTTCCCAGGAGCCCGACGTGCCGATTGGTGGCCTCGAGCCCCGACTCCGCGAGGAAGCGGAAGGGGCTGCCATCCTTGAGCGAAGCGGCCCCTTCGCGCACCGTCGGCGCAGTCCAGAAGGTTTTGTTCGCAACGCGCGCCTGCCGGCGCATCTTGGCCTGCTCGTAAAGCTTGGTGAAGATGACATACCAACTGCCCATCGACATGAGGACCAGGATGATCAGCGTCGATTTGGCGACGACGTCGCCGCCCCTCCATACCGCTTCGAGTCCGTACGGGTTGTCGACGATCTCTGTAGTCCTGCCACCGGTTGCGCTGCGTGCCGCTGCGGGTGCGGCAGCGGGGACCGGGGGCGGCGTTACGGCGCTCGCCGGATCGGACGGCGCCGTGCTGCCAACA
>JANXZT010000268.1 GCA_025355395.1 Betaproteobacteria bacterium | reverse complement strand
GCCATCGCCGTACGCGGCACCAAAGGCGTTGGCAACATTCGCGATCCCATGGCCTTCATGAGTGCCACGGTTGCCGCCAAGAAAGTCCTGGCCGACAACGCGGTGACCGGACAGGGCCTGCCCAAGTTCGGCACGCAGGTGCTGATGAACGTCATCAACGAAATAGGCGCGATGCCGACACACAACCATCGCGACGTGCAATTCGATGGCGCGAAGGATATCTCCGGCGAAGCGATGCATACCCCGCGCAAGACGGACGGCAAGGCCAACTTGGTGACCAACCAGGCGTGCTTCGGCTGCACCATCGCGTGCGGACGCATTTCCAAAATCGACGAGACCCATTACACCGTGCTGAACCGGCCGGAATATTGGGGCGCCTCGGGAGGCCTCGAATACGAAGCCGCGTGGGCGCTGGGTTCGGCCAACGGTGTCAACGATCTCGAAGCGCTGACCTATGCCAATTTCGTGTGCAACGAAGATGGCATGGACCCGATCTCGTTCGGCGCCACGGTCGGCGCGGTGATGGAGCTCTACGAGATGGGCGTGCTGACCAAGGAGCAGCTTGGCATCGAGGCGCCGTTCGGCTCGGCGAAGGCCCTGACCTATTTTGCTGAAATTACGGCAAAAGGCGAGGGATTCGGCAAGGAGATCGGACAGGGTTCCAAGCGCCTCACCGCGAAATACGGGCATCCTGATCTGTCGATGAGTGTGAAAGGCCAGGAGTTTCCGGCGTACGATTCGCGCGCCATCCAGGGCATGGGTCTGGCCTATGCCACGTCGAACCGCGGCGCCTGTCATCTGCGCGGATACACCGTAGCGTCCGAAGTTCTCGGGATTCCGGTAAAGACCGATCCGCTGGTGACCGAGGGCAAGGCGGGGCTCGTCAAGGCGTTTCAGGATGGCACCGCGGTGTTCGATTCCGCGGGCGTGTGCATATTTACGACCTTTGCCTGGACGCTCGCCGACTTGCAGCCGCAACTTGCTGCGGCGTGCTCCGAGGAATTCACGATGGAAGAGCTCGGCCTTATCGGCGAGCGCATCTGGAATCTCGAGCGCGACTTCAACAACCGCGCCGGCTTCACGCACAAGGACGACACGTTGCCGAAGCGGCTGCTTACAGAGCCCGCGAAAACAGGCCCTGCCAAGGGTCTGGTCAACGGCCTCGACAAGATGCTCCCCGAGTATTACGCGCTGCGGGGATGGGACGAATCCGGTCAGCTCAAATCCGAAACGCGGGCGCGGCTGAGTCTGTGAGATAAGACCGTCAAGACTCCGTCATTCCGGTAGCGCCGGAATCCATATTGCAGAGTCAAAATGGGCCCCCGCGTGCGCGGGGGTGACGGTGAGTGCTGAGGAACACGCAAATGTTCGCGGAGGTGACGGTGAGTGCTGAGGAACACGCAAATTCATGACCAAACCACGTCATTCCCGCGCACGCGGGAATCCATGTTGCAGGGTCAGAATGGGCCCCCGCATGCGCGGGGGTAACGGTGAGTGCTGAGGAACACGCAAATGTTCGCGGGGGTGACGGTGAGTGCAGAGGAACACGCAAATGTTCGCGGGGGTGACGGTGAGTACTGAGGAACACGCAAATGCATGACCCAAGCCACGTCATTCCCGCGCACGCGGGAATCCATGTTGCAGGGTCAGAATGGACCCCCGCGTTCGCGGGGGTGACGATTCTTCACTGGTCCGGCGCTCGTGAAAGCAAGCGATGAAACATGTGATACTTGGTAACGGCCCGGCCGGCGTGATTGCGGCTGAAACGATTCGAAAGCACGCGCTTAACGATGACATCCTGCTGGTCGGCGACGAGCCCGAGCCACCCTATTCGCGGATGGCGATCCCGTATCTGTTGAAGGGACAGATCGACGAAGCGGGCACGCACCTGCGCAAGAGCCCGGATCACTTCGAGCGGCTGCGCATCAGGCTTCTCATCGCGCGTGCAAAATCGGTGGACGCGCAGGCACATCACGTGCACCTCGAAGATGGCACCGTGCTCCCCTTCGATCGCCTGCTGATCGCCACCGGATCAACCCCCGCCCGTCCGCCCATTCCGGGAATCGATCTGCCCGGCGTGCACGCGTGCTGGACGCTTGAAGACGCGCGTCACATCATGCGGATCGTCCAGCCGGGAGCGCGGGTGCTGCAGATGGGCGCAGGCTTCATCGGTTGCATCATCCTGGAATCGCTGGTCGCGCGAGGGGCGCAACTGACCGTGGTGGAGATGGGCGATCGCATGGTGCCGCGGATGATGGACAAAGGTGCCGGCGGCATGATCAAGCGCTGGGTCCAGGAGAAAGGCGTATCGGTGTTCACATCCACCAAGGTCGATGCCATCGAGCGCGGTACGCCACTGCTGGTTCGACTCTCCAACGGCCAGCAGGTACCCGCCGATCTCGTCATCTCGGCCACCGGTGTGCGGCCGAACATTGGATTCCTGCAGCACTCCGGCATCGACTGCGCGCTAGGCGTGCTGACCGACGAAACCATGCAGACCAACGTGCCCGGTATTTATGCCGCGGGCGATTGCGCTGAAGCCTTCGACGCCCCGTCGGGCAAGTTCGTCGTCAGTGCCATCCAGCCCAACGCGGCCGATCAGGCCGGGTGCGCCGGAATGAACATGACGGGCAAGAAAGCGCGGCTGCGCGGCGTGACCCAGATCAACGTGCTCGACACGCTCGGGCTCGTTTCCTCATCGTTCGGCCAGTGGCAGGGCGTGCCGGGCGGCACGCATTCGGAATCCGCCGATGACGCCAACTTCCGGTATGTCAGCTTGCAATTCAATGGCGATGTTCTGGTGGGCTCCAATGCGATTGGCGTCACCGATCATGTTGGCGTCTTGCGCGGGCTCATCCAGTCCGGCGTAAAGCTTGGGCCGTGGAAGGATCGATTGGTGCACGAACCGCTGAGGTTCCCCGAAGCGTACCTGTCGTCCGCGCAGGCGCAGCACACGCGGGGCCTTGGAATCGCCTGAGAGCGACTCGCTCACGCGCGTGGAGATCACTCTCAAGCTATTTGCCACGTTGAGCGACTACCTACCGCACGAGCTCAACGGAAAAGTGCGTGTGTACAACCAGCTTCCGATCGAGGTGCCGGACGGCGCCACCGTACAGGCGGTGATCGAGCAGATGCGCTTGCCGCCCGCGATGACGCATCTGGTATTGGTGAACGGCCTCTACATCGCGCCGGCCAAACGCAAGAGCCATGCGCTGCATCATGGGGACGCCCTCGCCGTCTGGCCACCGATTGCAGGCGGCTAGCCGCGCATGTCCGAGGTAGTCCGCGTGCGTCGCGACATGGGTTGCACACGGGCAGAGTTCATGGGATGGCTCGCCGGTGCGACACGCGGGGCGCCGCTGCGGATCAACGGCAGCGGAGCAACCATCAGCCTTACGGGCGGCAGCGTGGAAATCGCGCTCGAAGAAAAACCGCCACGAACCATTGGCGCGCTCACACTCCCCGTTCTCGGTACCACTTTCGCGTTTGATGGACTCGACCCAGCGGCGTGCGAGGATTTCCTGCGCTTTTTCGACTTGTACACCCGGCGTGGCGGCGGTTAGTGCCACTTTGGGGGTAACGCTTCCAGCATAAAGGCTGACTGCTGAGGATTACGAAATTGCGTGGCCGAGCTGAAGCCTCCCGTGGCCAAGCTCTAAATGGATGCAATCCCGAGCTTGCCCTCCAGCTCCGCGACCCGCGCCCGAAGCTCCTTTTCGGTGCGGTATGCAACCGTGCAATCACGGCCAATCGCCAATGCGCCGGAGACGGCCCCATCGCGGTCCTTCACCAGGCCGAAACTCAGGCTCACGTACAAATTGCTGCCGTCCTTGTGAACCGCCCGCGTGGTCAGCACCCGGCCTGCATATTTCGTCACACCGGCATTGACGCTTGCGTTGAATCCTTCCCAGTGGGCGCGGCGAAGTCGCTCCGGAATGATCACATCAAGGCTTCGGCCGATGACTTCGCTAGCGGAATAGCCGAACAGCGCCTCAGCGCCGCGATTCCAGACCCGGATTGCTCCGGCGCGGTCGGCGAAGATGATGGCGTCCGAAGCGTGATTCACGATAGCCTGATACAGATCCATCGTCGGAGCGTGGAATTCCTGGGCAACTTGCATTGTCGATTCCTTTTCCGGTATGAAGCTCAACATTCTCTCCGATCTTCACTTGAGCCTCGGGGCATTGGAACGACCCGAGAATGATGCCGATGTAATTATCCTGGCGGGAGACATCGCTCGCCCCCGCGAGGCCGCGTCTTGGGCATCGGGCTTGGCCAAGCCCGTTCTTTATGTTCCAGGCAACCACGAGTTCTATGGCAGCAGCATCGTCGATACCGTGGCGGAGCTCACGCACCGGTGCAGCGGGACCAATGTCTGCGTTCTTGCCAAGGACGAAGTCATTATCGGAGGCGTGCGGTTTCTGGGCACCACCCTGTGGACGGATTTCATGCTGTTCGGCGAGGGTGAGAAGCGCAACGCAGCGATTCGGGATGCGACGCGCTTCATGCGCGATTTCAGCCGAATCCGCGCTGAGGCCGCGAAAGAAACCCTCTTCACTCCCGCCGATTCAGCGGCACTGTTCAAGATCCAGGCCGAATGGCTCGATTGCAAGCTGGCCGAGCCGCATGCCGGACCCACCGTCGTGATCACCCACCACGCACCATCGCGCAAAAGCATCCATCCCAGGTTCGCCGATTCGCTCCTGAATGCGTGTTTCGTTTCCGACGCCGAGCGCCTGTTGACAGGGAATCGCGCGTGTTTATGGATCCATGGGCACACCCACGATAGCTTCGACTACGTGTGCAACGGTACGCGCGTCATATGCAATCCACGCGGTTATGCGAAGGATGGCGTGAACGAAAATCCGTTGTTCGACCCGAACCTTGTGCTCGAGATTGGGTAGACCGTCCAGGCGTTGGTGATGGGCGGTCCCATTTCAGGTTGCGGTTGAATGAAAGGATACGCTCGATGATTGCAACAGCATTGACAGAAATGTTCGGCCTCGCGCACCCGATCGTGCTTGGACCGATGGGCGGTGTATCGGGCGGACACCTGGCCGCGGCGGTTTCCAATGCCGGCGGTCTGGGGCTGGTCGGCGGCGGCTACGGCGACCCGGCCTGGATTCGCACCGAGCTATCGCGAGTGAAAGAGGAGACGCGCCGGCCGTGGGGGATCGGTCTTATCACGTGGTCGATCGAGCGCAGCGTGCTGGACTTGGCGCTGCGCTATCGGCCCGACGCGTTCATGCTCTCCTTCGGCGATCCACGACCCTATGCTTCGGCGATCAAGTCGGCCGGCTGCAAGCTGATCTGCCAGGTTCAGGACGTGGAACAGGCGCGGGTGGCACGCGACGCGGGAGCCGATTTGATCGTCGCCCAGGGCACGGAGGCGGGAGGCCATGGGGGTAGACGCGCCACCTTGCCGCTGGTGCCGGCGGTGGTGGACGCGGTGGCGCCCGTTCCGGTGGTTGCGGCCGGCGGCATCGCCGATGGTCGCGGCTTGGCTGCGGCGCTGATGCTGGGCGCCCATGGCGCGTTGATGGGCACGCGTTTCTACGCATCTGCGGAGGCCCTCGGCCAGGATAGGGCGAAACAATACATCGTCGCTGCGCGCGGCAATGAGACTGCGCGCACCCGCGTGTTCGACATCGTGCGCGGGTACGCGTGGCCGGCGAGCTATTCGGGGCGCGCGCTTCACAACCGCTTCATGGAGCGTTGGGACGGCCGCGAATGCGAGTTGGAGACGGCATTGGAATCCGAGCGTGCCGCGTATCAAGCGGCCGCCCGCGAGGGCGACTGCGATACGGCGGTGGTCTGGGCCGGTGAGGCCGTCGACCTCATAACCAGCGTGGACGCGGCGGCCGCGATTGTCGAACGGGTGAGCGCCGAAGCCGAAGCGCGGTTGAACGGGGGTGTGAGACTCACGCGTTAGATGTCCTGACCGGGACCCGACCGAACAGACAATGTCCGGTCACGCTGCCTTGCGTCTATTCACGCCTTCACCCACGCCACGTCGTGCCCAAGCCGGGACAGGCGTACGAGACCGAAG
>JANXZT010000205.1 GCA_025355395.1 Betaproteobacteria bacterium | reverse complement strand
GACTGGCTGATGTAGCAATGCAGCGACTGCGACATGATCACGCCATTGATCATCGGCTTGACGCCTTCGGTGACCAGCGCCTGCAAAGTCTGGCTCTCGACCGGTAACTTGAGCCCGGCCATCGCCGCGACGTGCCCGCTGTGACCGGCGACGCAAATTGCCGTGCGGCCAGCGCCGAGCTCACCGACGGCGCACAGATCCACGATCTTGCCTGGTGGAAAGAGAACGGCCTCGCGACCAAATCATTCCCGCGGACCGACTGGTATCTGTTCCCGACCTTGGTAGCGCGCGGCTTGCGCTTCGAGCTCCCGTACCAGGAGCGACTGAAGCGCGTCGGGGCGGAACTCGGCCGCCGGCTGCACGAGCACGATATGCGCTGGTGGGACAAGCAGCTCGAAGAATATCAGGCGCTGCCGATTTGGAAGGATTTCGCGGCACCGTGGGTGGCTGCGGTGACGGTGGCAGGCGGCCAGCCCCGCGATTATCCTTTCTGGCTCCTGACCGCGCGCAGCATGCAGTACGCTTGGGGTGGCAACGTCGGCATGCAACTGATCAAGGAGGTCGCCGACAACATCGCCGGCCATCGCGGCGTGATCATCAACACGCGCACTGCCGAGAGCCTCGGCATCGGCGACGGCGATGCCGTCGAGATCGCGACGCCGCAGCGTGCCGTCCGCGGCCGCGCGGTTTTGCGCCAAGGTATCCGGCCCGACACGCTGCTCCTGATTGGCCAGTTCGATCACTGGGCCACTCCGTTCGCCAAGGACTTCGGCGTGCCGAGCCTGAACACGCTGGCGACGATGTCGCTGGACCTCACCGACGCGACAGGCTCGGGCGCCGATATCGTGCGGGTGAAGATCGCGAAGACCGAGGAGAAAGCCGCATGACGCGCTGGGCGATGATCGCCGACCTGCGCCGCTGCGTGGGCTGCCAGACCTGCACCGCGGCCTGCCGCCATGCCAATGCCACGCCGCCGGGTGTGCAGTGGCGGCGCGTGCTCGACATGGAATTCGGAGAATACCCGGACGTGCAGCGGGCATTCGTGCCCGTCGGCTGCCAGCACTGCGACGATCCGCCGTGCATGGATGTCTGTCCGACCAAGGCGACGAAAAAGCGCGCCGACGGCATTGTCACCATCGACTACGACCTTTGCATCGGCTGCGCGTATTGTGCGGTCGCGTGTCCCTACCAGGCGCGCTACAAGACCGAGAAGGCGCTGTTCGCCTACGGCCAGCCTACCGTCAGTGAGGCGAAGCGCCAGGACGACGCGCAGCTCGCGGTCGCCACCAAGTGCACGTTCTGTGTCGAGCGGATTGACGCAGGCATCGAGAAGGGCCAGCAGCCCGGCGTCGATCCCGAGGCCACGCCCGCGTGCGTCAACTCGTGCATCGCCAACGCGCTCACGTTTGGCGATCTTGACGATCCGCACAGCAACGTGTCGCAGCTCCTCGCAGAGAATCAGCACTTCCGGATGCACGAAGAGCTCGGCACCGGGCCCGGCTTCTACTACCTGTGGGACAAGGCGGTCGCTGCCGGATCCCGGGTGCAGCCCACGCCGACGGGCGGAGCGCGGCCATGAGTTACGGGCCGGCGCCCTGGCAGCAGAAGAGCTGGGATTGGCGCGCCGCAGGCAATTTCATTGGCGGAGGCGCCGGCAGCGGGCTTATCGTTTTCACCGCACTGGCCGGTGCGCAGGGGCTCACGTTGACGATGCTCATGCTGGCGGGGCTTGCACTGGTCGGCGTTGGCCTGCTGTGTGTCTGGCTCGAAAGCGGCCGGCCGCTGCGGGCGCTGCACGTTTTCTTCAACCCGCGCACCTCGTGGATGACGCGCGAAGCGTTCACTGCGACGCTGCTGTTTCCGGCGGGGATGGTCGCGGCGGCAGGTGTGCCCGGATTCGCGTGGCTGGCCGCGGGGCTGGCGTTCGCCTTCGTCTATTGCCAGAGTCGCATGCTGCAAGCGGCCAAAGGCATCCCGGCTTGGCGCGAGCCGCTGCTCTCGCCGCTGATGGTGCTCACCGGGCTCGCCGAAGGTGGCGGGCTCTTCTTCCTGGCAGCCCCGTTACACGGCGACGGCACCGAGCCACTGTTGACGTTCTTCGGCGCACTGGTGCTTGGGCGTGTGATCGTCTGGCTCGCCTACCGGCGCCGGCTTGCCGCGACCGCTGCGCCGCGCGCGCTCGCCGCACTCGACGCCGCCGGCCGTTCACTGCAACTCGCAGGAACGTTGCTGCCGCTCACGCTGATCGCGTTGGTCGCGGTCGGGGTGATAAGCGGCGCGACGATATCGTTGGTTGCGGCAATAGCCGGATTCCTGGCGGCGACGGCCGGAGCTTATGTGAAGTACACGCTCGTCACTCGCGCCGGATTCAACCAGGGTTTCGCGCTGGCGCACCTGCCGGTGCGCGGCGTGCGTCCGTAGCGAATACCACGGCAAGGGCGAAGCGAGGAGGCAACATGGGTGCGATCACGACAGCGGAAGTAGGGATCGGCGCGAAGGAAGGCGCACGCCATTATCTCCATCGAGCGCAGGAGACGCTGTCGCGCGAGCGACTTGCCGCGCTGCAGCTTTCGCGGTTGCGTGCCACCGTGAGGAATGCGTACGATCACGTACCGTTGCATCGCGCGCGGCTCGATGCCGCAGGCATCGAGCCCAACGATATCTGGGCCCTTGCCGACGTGCAACGGCTCCCGTTCACGGTCAAGACCGATCTGCGCGACCACTATCCGTTCGGCATGTTCGCTCGGCCATGCGCCGACCTCGCGCGGCTGCATGCGTCCTCCGGCACGACCGGCAAGCCGACGGTCGTCGGCTACACGCGGCACGACATCGACACGTGGGCCGACCTGATGGCCCGCTCGCTCGCCGCGGCCGGCGTGCGTCACGGCGATGTCGTTCACAACGCCTACGGTTATGGGCTGTTCACCGGTGGCTTGGGTGCGCATTACGGCGCGGAGCGTCTCGGCGCGGTCGTCGTGCCGGTGTCGGGCGGGTCGACCGAGCGCCAGGTCGCGCTGATCGTGGATTTCCGGGCGCGCGTGCTGTGCGCGACGCCGTCGTACGCACTTGCCATCGCCGAGGTTGCCGAGAAGCAAGGCATCGACTTGACGAAGAGCGCACTCGACGTTGGGCTGTTTGGCGCCGAGCCGTGGAGCGATGCAATGCGTCGTGAAATCGAAGCGCGGCTGGGCCTTAAGGCGGTCGATATCTACGGCCTCTCCGAAATCATGGGCCCGGGTGTCGCCTGCGAATGCGAATGCCAGGCCGGCCTGCACGGGTGGGAGGATCATTTTCTCTTCGAGGTCATCGACCCCGAGACCGGGAAACCGGTACCTGAGGGCGAGGCGGGCGAGCTCGTGATTACGACGCTGACCAAGGAAGCACTGCCCATGCTGCGCTACCGCACGCGCGACATCACCAGGATCACGACCGCACCGTGTGACTGCGGCCGCACACACTTGCGTATCTTGCGCATCGCCGGACGGAACGACGACATGCTGATCATCCGCGGCGTCAATGTCTATCCATCGCAGATCGAGGAGGTGCTGGTCGGCCGGCCAAACATCGCGCCACACTATCAACTGGTCGTCGAACGCCGCGGCAACCTCGACCACGTCAGCATCGAGGTGGAGGTCCGGCCCGGTGTCCCAGCCGACGCGTTCACGGCCGTCGCGCGCGATGTCGTCTATCACATCAAATCGATGGTCGGCATCACCACCGGCGTCTTGGTGAAAAATCCGGGCGATATCCCGCGCTCACAAGGCAAGGCGGTGCGCGTGCGCGACCTGCGGCCGAAAGGATGATGTCGTGGGCAAACGCCTGCTCTGCCTGATGGTGAACGGCCGCCCTCGCGAGGACGCGGTCGCGGACCACGTGCTGCTGCTCGATTATCTGCGCGAAGACCTCGGACTCACGGGCACCAAACGCGGCTGCGATGGCGGCGAATGTGGCGCGTGCACGGTGCTCGTCGATGGCGAGCTGCAGCTCGCGTGCATCACGCTTGCCGCGCGTTGCGCCGACAGGCGCGTGGAGACCATCGAGGGTCTTGCAGAAGCGGGCAGGATGAGCCGCCTGCAGTCGGCGTTCCACGAAAAGCTTGGAACCCAATGCGGTTTCTGCACGCCGGGGATGATCATGGCTGCAGAAGCGCTGCTGCGAAGGAACGGGCGGCCGAGCGAAGCCGAAATTCGCGCTGCACTGTCGGGCAACCTGTGCCGTTGCACCGGTTATGTGAAGATCATCGAATCGGTGCAGGCGGCCGCACAAGCGAGTCCTGAGTCGGCCGCCAATGGTTGTAAGTGCGGAGGATTGCGATGAAGTCGGAAACCGGCATCGTCACTCGGCCGAAACCCGCGGTCGGCGTGCGCCAGCCACTGGTTGACGGCGTCGAGAAGGTCACCGGCCGCGC
>JANXZT010000198.1 GCA_025355395.1 Betaproteobacteria bacterium | reverse complement strand
ATGCGCATCCCGCTGCCCAAGCAGACGGCGATGAAGCCGTTTCGTGCCGATGCGGTGGGCACCCTGTTGTTCGCGACATCCACGCTCGCGCTCTTGTTCGCGCTCTCTTCAGCAGGACATCGTTTTGCGTGGACGTCGTGGCAGCTCCTGGCGCTCCTGGCCGGCGCTGCAGTGGGTTTTGCGGCACTCGTGCGCTGGGAGGGAAAGCGCGAGGACCCCGTCATCCCCGTGCAGTTTCTCAAGGTGCCGGCAATCGTGCGCTCGGATGGCGTGGTATTTTTCTTTGCCGGCGCGCTGTTTGCGACGATTCTTTACCTCCCGCTCTACCTGCAGCTCGGCCGCGGTGTCGCCGTGGGCGAATCGGGGCTGCTGCTGTTGCCGATTACCCTTTCGATGGTCGCTTCCGCCACCGTGACCGGGAAGCTCATCGCGCGCACCGGCCGGGTGACGATTTACCCACGCGCCGGCCTGCTGCTGGCGACCGCGGCAGCGAGTACGCTTGCGGTTGCGCTCCCGCATCTGCCAACGGCCGCGGTGCTGGCGTTGACGGTGGCCATCGGCGCCGGTCTGGGAACGGTCATGCCGCCTACGCAGGTGTCGGTGCAACACGCCGCGGGACGTACGGCCCTCGGCGCCGCCACGGCCTCGATTGCCATCGCGCGCTCGATCGGCGGTGCGGTGGGCGTGGCGCTCGTTGGTGCCGTGCTGTTCGCGATCGTCGGCAACGGCGAGGGCGCGCTCACGACCACCCTCAATGCGGCGATGGAGGGCGGTGCGGCGTTTATCGCGCGGTTGTCGCCGGAGCAACGCGCTGCGCTCAGCGGACAACTCGATCATGTTTTTCGGGTGGTGTTCGCCATGATCGCAGTCATGACGGCGCTGGGTGCCGCAGTGGCGGCCACCATTCCCACGCCGGAACTGTGAGTGCCGTCCGTCGCGATGGCATCGTATCGCCGATGGGATCGACCGGGCAACGCGACATGAGCGCTCCCGCAAGCCTTGCGCTGTTATCCTCATGCTCGATGCTTGGCGTTGGTATCGCCAATGTTGAAGGGAAGACGAGATGGCTGGATCGACCGTAACAGTGCGGTTATGGGTGGCCGGATTCATTGCCGGGGCGATCGGGTATTTGATTGGATTCGAGCCGATGCTCGCGTTGCTGAACAAGCTGCACCTGACGAACGCGCCTCTTTACTCGCTTCATCCGACGGCACCGCTGCACCTGCCGGAACTGGTGTCGACCGCCTTCTGGTCGGGGCTGTGGGGTATCGCGTTCGCGCTGGCGCGACGGCGGTTTCCCCGCGGTGCGGGCTATTGGCTGCTCGCGTTCGTCTTTGGCGCGCTCCTGCCGAGCCTTGTCGCGTGGTTCGTCGTGGCACCGATCAAGACGGGTGGGATACCGCGGTTTACGTTCGACCGGGTTTTGGTCGCGGTGCTTCTCAATGGCGCGTGGGGTCTCGCCACGGCAGTAGTTCTGCGGGCGGTGGTACAGGGAAAGGGGCGCTTGCGCGGTTGAATCGTTGCCGACGGCCGCATTAGTTTCGGTCGGATTCGTGGCGCGCCTCGAGCGCTTCCCATTGTGCATACGCAGCAGTCAACGCAAGCTCCCGGCGCTCGAGTTCCGCCTGCAATGCGGACACTTCCCCGGTGTGCTCGCGATAGAGCGCGGGATCGGCAAAGCGCGCGCGCAACGCAGTGATCGCCTGCTCGATCGCTTCGATTTCCTGCGGCAAGGCGGCGAGCTCCTGCTGCTCGCGGTAACTGAGTCCGGTGCGGGGTTGCGCACCCACGGTGTTGCGTACGGCAGTCGAGGGCTTCACATTCGTATTCGCGGGAATCGTGCTGGGGGCGGCCTCCTGCTGCCGCGCGTGCCAGGCCTCCCAGTCGCTGTAGCCGCCGGCAAACTCGCGCAGCAGACCATCGCCTTCGAAGGCAATGGTCTGCGTCACCACGTTGTCGAGGAATGCGCGATCGTGGCTCACCAGGAAAAGGGTGCCGGTGTACTCCTGCAGCAGCGCTTCCAGAAGCTCGAGCGTTTCGATGTCGAGATCATTCGTCGGTTCATCGAGCACCAAGACGTTGGCGGGTTGGGCGAACAATCGCGCCAGCAACAGCCTGTTGCGCTCACCGCCCGAGAGCGATTTGACCGGTGAGCGCGCGCGCTCGGGCGGAAACAGAAAGTCGGAAAGATAGCTCATCACGTGCCGCTTTACACCGGCCAGCGCGATGAAATCGCCACCGGGACTGATCGTCTCGACGAGTGTCGCTTCGGGGTCGAGTTGCTCGCGCAACTGGTCGAAATAGGCAACGTCGAGATGGGTGCCGCGGCGAACCGAGCCGCTGTCGGCGTCGACTTCGCCCAGGATAAGCTTCAGCAAGGTGGACTTGCCGGCGCCGTTCCGGCCGATAAGCCCGATGCGATCCCCGCGCAGAATCCGGGTGGTGAAATCGCGGATAAGAACGCAATCGTCAAAGCCTTTCGTGACATGGGAGAGCTCGGCCACCATGCGTCCCGAGCGCTCGGCGTCATCGACCTGCAGGTTTATGCGCCCGAGCCGGTCGCGTCGCGCGGCGCGTTCGCGGCGCAGTTCCGCGAGACGCAAGACCCGGCCTTCGTTGCGGGTGCGGCGGGCCTCGATACCTTTGCGAATCCACGTCTCTTCCTGGGCAAGTAGCTTGTCGAAGCGCGCATTGGAGAGCGTTTCTTCGTTGAGCTCTGCTGCCTTGCGTTCCTGATAACGTGCGAAATTGCCGGGATAGCTGCGCAGGCGCCCGCGATCGAGCTCCACGATGCGCGTGGCCATCGCATCCAGAAACCGGCGATCGTGGGTGACACACACCACCGCGCCGGGATAGCTCCGGACGAACTCTTCCAGCCAAGTGATGGCAGCGATGTCGAGGTGATTGGTGGGTTCGTCGAGCAGCAGCACATCCGGCTCGGCGGCGAGCGCCTGCGCGAGCGCAACGCGTTTCTTCCAGCCGCCGGAAAGCGTGCTGACGCGGGCATCGGCGTCAAGGCCGAGCCGGGATATCACATTCTCGATGCGATGGCCGAGCGCCCAACCGGTGCTGTCGAGCCGCGCCTGCAGCGCATTGACGCGCGCATGGCTCCGGGTATCTTCCGCGGCATGCTCCAGTGCTGCCAGCGCTTCGTGGTATTCGCCCAGCACGCGCCCCTCGGGACCGAGCCCGATCGCCACGGCCTCATACACGGTGTGGGCCGGATCGAGCGAGGGCTCCTGGGCGACAAACGCAATCCGGACCGTGGGGGCCACCCAGCGATCGCCATCGTCCAAATCGGTCAGTCCGGCTAGCACGCAGAGCAGCGAGGACTTGCCGCTACCGTTGCGCCCGATCAGGCCGACGTGTTCCCGCGCATCGAGCGCGAAATCGGCACCGTCGAGCAGCGGAAGATGACCGAAAGCGAGCCGCGCGCGGGCAACGGAAAGAACTGGCACCTGGGAACGTTGTGAAGTGATGCGCCGTCGCGGGGAATGCACGGCGGTTCGCAGTATGCCTATCGGCGATGCCATTACGCAACGGGCGCACGTGGGCACGACGAACGCCGCTGCTGCATTGGCGAGCGATCGACGTGTTGCAATCGAGCGCAGCGGGTCAGGACTGTGCGCCGCGCACCGCGTTACGGTGCGGACGTACACCGCAACATGTTTCGTCTCATGCCGGCGGCTCACCGCCTTGCACCCGGGTCTTCATTGAAACGTGACGGGTGCCGATGTCACTACTGAGCATTACAAAAATGCGTGACGTTCGAACTCTGAATTCCGTCGTTCCCGCGAAGGCGGGGACCCGGTGGCGTCGGTCGAAAGGCGCTGGATTGCCGCCTCCGCGGGAACGACGGGAGTTTTGCAACCGCGGTCACTCATTTCGGTAATCCTCAATAGCGTAAGCCGCGCCGCAGCCGCCCGCCGCCCGATGAGCGGCCTTCCGTAGTCGGACAAAGTATTGTTACTATGACA
>JANXZT010000192.1 GCA_025355395.1 Betaproteobacteria bacterium | reverse complement strand
GTGGCTCGACGCCAGCGCGGCGGCGGGCACCAGAGCCGCGCTCACGGCCGCAATCGTCGCGGCAAAAAGCAGATTCCCTGGCTTCACGCGCAGGTCAACGTCACGCAACACTCGTTTCACGAAAGCTCTCCTCAATCCGTTTATGGTAGTGCCACCGGGCTGAAGGCATGCGGACCCGCACGCCTCGTAGATGGGCGATGTGGTTCAACCAGGGAAATCATCCAGAAGTTCGCCCTGCCGAAACCCGCACCACGCCGTTCCGGCGGATACCACGCAAAATCCAAGCCGGGACGGAGTTCACGGAGTGGGACCGATCCGCAGTGCCTCGATGACGCTTGGCGCGCTGCGACAGTCGGCCGCGCGTGACATGCGTCGCCATCGCCGCCTTGCTATACGGTGATCGTCTCTCGCGCCGGCTAACGCGAAAAATGCACGCTACGCAGATTTGCCATTTTCCGCTTCGCGCACGGAGCTTGTGGCCCGCGACCGGGCTTCCTCTGCGGTAACTTCGGACGGTAAGAATTACCAAAGGTGCGCGTCAGCGAAGTTAATACCCGCAGATTTCCACGTGGTGGTTGGTCGTACGGAGGATTACGAAAATACGTGACGCAGGAAATCTGGATATCGTCTTGCGCCGGGGGGTCACTCATTTCGACAATCATCGATAGCGCGATTCGCCGCCCCGCGAACGCGCTTCGATCGATCGAAGCAGGCCGGGCAAACGCGGCGGCGCCGCAATCCACCCCAGGAACACCCCGCCGGCGTCGGCCAGCGCGTCGTATGTCTCGAACGTGCGATAACCGGTCAGCCGTTGCACGCATCGACGCGCGGATGCCTCGAACATTATGTTGGCTACATGCCAACGGCCACAAGGCTCACACGAAGGTGTCAACGAATCTTACACGGGCACCGCCGGGTGCAACATCATCGGTTGCAAATGCTTGAATGCGTGGGAGTTGCGATAAGTGGAACGCCTCTTGCGGGATTACATCGCGCCGTAGCACTGTGCGTAATTCGTATTCCACAACTCCGATGGGAGGCAAGATGAAATCCATCCTCGATCCGTCCTTCAAATACACCAAAAGTGCAGACACCGATTTACGGAAGACTTTTGCGCGTATCAACCGCGAGCGACGCCGGCAACAACAGGCCCTGGCGAGCGCAAGCACGGAAGCCGCACGCAAGGTTCTACCGCTTCGCTCGATGAAGGCGGTATAGCGCATGATATTGTTGGTCGTGCGCCGCGGCACCGTGGGCGAGGTGCACCGCGAGTTGCACCGCGAACTGTGTTTTCTGCCTGCCACGTCATCAAGGATCGGCGCATGATTTCGCTGACTCTTGATCGGCCGGCGATGCCGGATCGCGCGGAGCACCATGACCAGCGCCGGTCTCGCGGCCCCGGCCAGTTCGCGCAACCCTTGCCGGCCGCCCTCCGGTGGGCGGGGATGCTTCCGCGCGAGGTAGCGCCGTGCGTCCTGCTTCGTCAATTTCCCCGCATCGCCAACGGCCTCGCGCGGTCATGGACAGACCCCTTGGCGTCGGCGAAATTGCTCGATGACTTGGTGACGGATCGGCGGGGCCACCGGCAGGGCTTTCCACCGGCCATACAGCATGAGTTGCTGCGGCTCCAGGATTTTCTCGAGAATCGTTTTCCCGGTGTGATGCGGCGCGCGTAACGGCTTCCCCGCTGCGCGGCGTCGGCGTCGACTGCTGCCGCCGATTCAGTAAGCGCAGTAGTCAGTACGTCACGGCGACGGTGATTTCGTTCGCGATGGCGTAGGCGCCGGGCGTCACGTTCTGCGCCGCTGGAATCAACCCATACACGGTCTGGGTCTGCGATCCGGACCTTCCCGCACCCCCCGGAACCTTGAAAGAATCGGCAACCGTGCCCGTTGTTCCGCTGCCGTCGCCCCATACGGTGGCGCGCGCGGCGGTGGTGTAGAGGTTATAGGTCAGCGTATCGCCGGTGCCGGTCATCTGGCGCGCGGCGTAGGAGCCCGGTCCGCTCGACAACGCGATGACGTACGCAAACGTGACTGGCGTACCGTCGCTGTGGCTGCAGGTGACGGTGATGGGGGACGTGCCGGTTGCCGCATTGACTGTATCGTAAGGATTGAACGAATGCGGCTGGGCGGCCACCGTACAGGTATTCACCGCCCACGCGGAGGAGCACGTCAGCATCGCCCAAATTGCCAGCAGAGCGGCGCCTCGCGCACGCCGCGAGCCTGGCCTTCCGCCGCCGACGTCGGGCTTCATAGCGCGGCCGACACGATGTTATGACACACAAAAGGCCCCAACCGCGGTTGTGGATCGACGCTTTCCGGGTAGTCGAAGTCGAAGGCGCATTCCTGCGCCCCCCATGTCACCACCGCGCGATTTCGGGCCGCCAATCCGCTCACGTAGGCATCGCCGTTCATCACCACCGGGAATGATCCGTCCTGTTCGACAAGACGCAGGACCGCCCCTGCCGGAACGGGCGTCCAGGAGTCGGTCAGGATACGCATCAGCGCAGCGTGGGTGTGCCGCACCGGAAAGCGAATGACAACACCAGCCTTCAGGTACGGCACTGCATCCTGGGTGAGGCCATCGACTTCGGCGCTGAAGGGCAAGTCGGCCTGCTCGATGCGGATGGTGTTGCGTTGGTAGGGCAGTAACCGCGGCACGATCAACTCCCCTCTACTGCCCGTAACACCAATTTCCTGATTTTCCGAATACACGCGCACACCCGGATAGCCGGGGATCTGCACCAGGCCAAAACTGTCGCTTATCGCGCGACTGAAGAACGTGTTGCCTTCGATGAACCCGATCCCGCCGCTCACCCCCACGCGCGCTGCGGTTTGTCCACGAAACGTCGCGAGCTCCGCACTCATTGTGGCCAGGTTGTTTTGGTAGCCAACCGCTGCCTGTTGGGGTCCCGCGTCACTCGCGCGCACGCGATAGCTGAAGCCCTCGCCAGGTGGAAGATCGCGCTGGATGGAAATGCTTCGCTCGTCGCCGGTCGTCATGGGCCGGGTGCGATCGTAGCCCAATGTAGCGCTGGTATTGGCACTCAACGGCAGCGTCCAGGTGATGCCGCAATTCGTCGATCTTTCGCCAGCGCGCGCGTGGGAGAGGGAAATGCCGAGGAAGCCCCAGCGGCCGATGCCGATGGTGTGTCCCACCGAGGCGATGGTCGCGCGCGGTTGATCGCGATAGGCGCGCGACACGTAAGCCGCCGATAACGTGCCGTAAGGCCCGAGCCACCATCCCCCCGAGGCCAACCACTCCCGCGCGACTTGCGCTGAACGCGTGGTATCGCCGACCTCGATAAAGTTTTGCGACGTCCAGTTACCCGAAACCGCGAACGACACATTGCTGGATTGCCTGCTGAACCCGGCACTGGCGCGGCTGCCACTGCCCTCCGGCTTTTGCCCCGCGGTCAACGAACCGCTCACGATCCCGATCCGTCCCAACAGCACGTCGCTGGCGATTCCGGCATTGACGACGCCGGCCTGTGCCTGCGCATGAACCTCACCGGTCCACCACTCCTTGAGTCCTCGCCGATACGTTGCGGACGCGCGCCATGCGCCGTAGTCGGCACTCTCGAGGCCGAAGTTCTCTCGTGCGAAGCCCAGTGTGAACGAAAAGTCGATCAATCCGGGCCTCAGCAACATGGGACTCGAGTAAAAAGGCCGCGTGATGATTCGCTCGCGGCCAAGCTCGTCGCGGATCACCAGCCGCAGATCGCCACCGCCCGTGACCGGAGCGATGTTGGTGACCGAGAATGGACCCGGCGCTACTTGTTGCTGTGCGACCAGCGCATTGTTGACGAAGACATCCACACTCGACGGGATACTCGCCGCACCGGCAACGAACTGGCCGGGTGTGAGCACCAGTGTCGGATCGGTCCCGAAGTCGGATCCGTACTGCACGCCTCCGAGACGCATGGCGTGTCCCGATGCGCCCGGACGGCTGATGACATCGCCGACGCGAACCGTGGCCAATCGCTCGGGCATCGCGTAAGTCCAGGTCGACTCCAGTCGCGTACCTGGCGCGCGAGCACCGTTGACCGATCCGACCGCGCTGTTCGTCACGGTGCCCCACCGGCCGAAAACGCCCATCTCGAATGCCCCCGCCGCGATGTTGGTGCGATCGGCGTGGGTCGCCAAAACGTCGTAGTTGAGAAATCCGCCTCGGGCCGTTCGGTCCGGCTTCGGCCCTTGCGGCGCAATGGCGTCGATTCGGGTTGCGGTGAACAAGGACGGAGGCGCATCGATGGTAAGCGATTGGGTCCCGCCATCGAAGTTCGCGACGAGACCGGCAAACGCCGCCAGCTTGTGATAGGGTTCGCCGCGGACAATGGTTGCGTTCTCGTTCGGCAACGCCATCCGCCACCCGGCAAGATCGGCCGCTGCAATCAGAAACTGCCCGGTTCGATCGCGCAATACGACCACACCGTCGCCGACATCCTGCCGATTCAATCGGATCGACAGCACCACCTCATGAAGGCCGTCAACGCCTGGCGTGCGCGATGCGTCGTCGGCATGAACCGGAGAAGCGATTGTCGAAAAGAAAGAAAGGGCGACGAGCCCTGAAAACCAGCGACGGGCGTTACTTGGCGAGGACCACATCAGCGTTGAGCGATCCGGCGTCGGTCTCAGCCTTCACCGTGATGCGATCACTGGCGATGCTGCGCGCGCCGGTCGATTTGATCGTCAGGTTTCGCCGTTCACCCGGGAGCACATACAAGAGGCCGCTGAACGTTGCATCGGCCTCGCCCCCTGGCGCCGCGATGGCAATGCTGTGCACGCGGATGTGGGCGTTTCCTGCGTTCCGGATTGTCACGTCGAAGTCGCCGCC
>JANXZT010000166.1 GCA_025355395.1 Betaproteobacteria bacterium | reverse complement strand
GGCGGTGGCGCTGAAGCGCGATGCGCAGCGAACGGCGCGTAAGGACGATCCGGAAGCCCGGCACAAGGCGGAAATAGAACGGATGCGTGCAGTGATCGCGGAGATCACGGCGGAGAACCTAGAGCTCCAACCCGCCATGTGGTATCCGACCCGAGCCGAATTGATTTCGGCGCACATTCTTACACCTAACTAACTGGCGGACCAGCGGCGCCGCAGTATTAAACCCGTGGAACTCCTTCGCGGAACCATCAACGGAGCGAGCGTCTACCAAAGGGAAGTGGTGAAGTTGGCATTCGAGATGGGAGCCGCCGCCTGACGCTCCGCACAACTATCCAGGTGGCGTCAAAGACCAATCCCATGCCGATGAAATAATTACGAAGCATCGCCGAGGCCCTAGCTCTCATTGACGTGCGAGTGCTGTATCACTGCATCACAATTCATGGCTGACGCCAACACTGCAATTGTTCGCGCTTAGGGCATTTACTCGAATTGGTTCTGAGCGCGGGGCGTGCCATTCTCCCAAGAAGTTCAATGCTGTGAGCCACACGGCGGGACGCCATGCATGGAATCAGAACGGAGTGAAGGAAGAGGGCGGGATTATTTTGAAGGGCTCCATTTTATCACGTCGTGCTCGCAGTCCAGACCCTGCGCGCGCGAAGCGCGTGCTCGGCGAGTCGCGCAGACGCGCGAGTCTGGACAGCTGCGCGCGGCGTGATCCCAGGGACGCGGGCAATCCCGCCCAAACCTTAAGGAGCGCGACCATGTCGCACGAAACGATCGAAACCCTGTTGATTCGCAATGAGCTTGAAGGAACCAGGCCAGCTACTGGGGATGAGATCCTGCGGTCAGCACGGGATGTCATGAGTCGAAGAGTTCGCCGCGGAACTTCAATGTCATCACCGCAGGTAGTACGGGACTTTTTGAGTGTCAAGCTTGGCATGCTCGAGCATGAGACCTTCTGTGTGATGTTTCTGGACTCCCGTCATAAGCTGATTGAATTCGTCGAGTTGTTCCGCGGTACTGTCGATGGCGCCAGCGTCTATCCGCGTGAGGTGGTGAAGCTGGCACTTGCAAAGAATGCGACCGCGGTAGTTTGCGCGCATCCGCACCCCTCTGGAGTGGCGGAGCCGTCTCATGCGGATGAGATGATTACTCGAAGGTTGCGCGAAGCACTTGGCCTGGTGGATATACGCTTACTGGATCACTTGTTAGGTGGATTTCAGTTTGTCCTGCGCGCCATGCAATTGTTAAAAAGAACCGGATTTTGCTGCAATAATCAATCTAACTGGAACGCGGGAGCATACGGTGACAGATTTGGGCGCAAGCTGACGTATCATCAGCGAAGTCAGAGTGATTTAGCGGATGGCACAGAACAACGATGCAATAGTAGTGTGCGAGTATGATCCCACATGGCCGAATCAGTTTGGCAACCGCGATTCATATCGTCATAAAAATAGGTTATCAAGATTAAAGACGATGAGCTTACGAGCGATAAGCCTCCCGTCCGAAACCCTGCAAGGGAATGTCTTGGACGGCGAGCACCTCGCGCTGCAGGGCGTACATTGCGGCCGCGGCCTCGTCGATGGCGCGGGTGAACGCCAGAGAGCCGGCTAGAATCGGCGCGAGGCGCGCCCGGTCTTGGATGCGGGCGGGCGGGTACTCGTGCTCCACGACGAGGTAAGTCCTCTCAGGGTCGATGGTCAGCAGCTCGCGCGCCGCAAGCTGATGGTCGAGCCAGTCTACGGAGCGGTTCTGTAGGTACGCGAGCGGATCGTGGCGCGCGGTACCCGGGAGCTCGTGCTCGCTGAACACGGTCTGCTTCTTCCAGGCGTTCGCCTGCTCCGCCGGATCGCTGCTCGGAGTCTCGCCGTGCCAGTCACCGCGCTCCAGCGTCTGGCCGCCATACCCCCAAGCCGCAATTCCACGCGCGTCGATGACCTGGCCTTTGACGTGAAATCCGCCGATCAGAAAGCCGTAGCCCCTCTCCTTTAGATACTGGAACACGGACCGGGAGTCCTGACCCATGAGAATCGCATGCGAAGGGTCGTAGTGAATGCGGAACTGATCCCCGACTCCGTGCCGCTCGCAGATGCGGTGCAGGGCGATCCAGGGACCCGGAGCATAGGCGATGTTGTTATGCCAGCTGTCGGTGGTGTTCCATCCTGGCATCGGACACTGCTCGACGCGATAGGTAAGACCCCGTGACTTGGCTTCCTTCAGCAGCGGTACGAACATCTCCTCGAACATGGCGAGGTTCGCGTCCATGGACAGGCTTGGATTGCGGCCGACGAAACCGGTAACCGCATCGGTCCCGAGCAGCACCGCCGCATCGAAGACCTTAAGCATCATCTGGTGCTTCTTATTTCGCGCAGCCTGGTCTGTGGCCAGCATATTGTCGAAGTAGGCCAGATCGGAAAGCCCCACCTTGGTCGCCTGCATTGCGCGGCGTACACGCGCGGCGCGTTCGGCGCTGAAGGGCGACCGCAAGTCGAGCGTGTTGGCGACGGGATCAAGCATCGCCGCGGCGGGACGGTCGCTTTCAGTGGGATGTAGCGCCGCCGACAGCTCGATGCTCGGCGCGCCAATCTCGGAGGCGAATTGAAGCCACTCTTCTATAGCGAGATCCGGATCAGCGTCGCGCTGCGCGCGCGGCGTCAGCTCCTGAAACGCCGCGGTGAGGATGCTGAGGCGCATCGGCCGTGGCCTGAACTCACCCGTAAGCATTTGCCACCTTCTCGTTGCGGAAGGATACCGCGAACAGTATGAACACCCCGGCCGCAAAGGCGGCGGGGTAGAGCCAGATCGACTTCCAGTCGTGCGCGCCGGTGGCGGCGTAAAGATCATCGATCAGGCCAGCGGCCCAGAACCCCACCATCATACCGAGGCCGTAGGTTGCGAGCGTGATCAGCCCCTGGGCCGCCGCCTTGTGTTCGCTGCCGGCCTTGGAGTCGGTGTAGATCTGGCCGGAGACGAAGAAGAAGTCATAGCACACCCCATGAAGCGCGATACCGATAATCAACATGAAAGCGAGCCCGTGCGCATCACCGAAGGCGAACAATAAATAGCGAGCAGCCCAGGCCAGCATGCCGACGAGGAGCGTGGTCTTCATGCCGAAAGTCCGTAGAAAGAGCGGAATGAGCAACATGAAGAGCACTTCCGACATCTGCCCGATGGTCTGCTTGCCGGTGGGGCTCGCGACCTGAATTTCCGTGAGGAACTGGTTGGCGTTCTGATAGTAGAAGGCGAGCGGAATGCAGATCAGCGCCGACGCCACGAAGAATACGGCGAAGTTTCGCTCCCGAAGCAACACCAGGGCATCGAAGCCGAGCAGGCGCCCGAGGCGCATGCCCTTGCAGGCGGCGGGTCGCGGCGGCGTGCGAGGCAGCGTGAAGGCGTACACGCCGAGTACGAAGGATGCGATCGAGCACAGCAGAAATGTCTCACGTAGCAGGCCCTGAGCGAGGCCCGCGCGTGAATCCCAGGCGAAGACATAGCTAATCACCAGTCCCGCCACAATCCAGCCGATCGTGCCCCACACCCGCACTCCCGAGAAATGCAGCGAAGGGTCGTCCATCTGCCGGAATGCGATTGCATTGACCAACGCGATCGTCGGCATGTAGAGGATCATGTAGGCGAGCAGTGCGGGGTAGAAGGCACTGAACGAGCTGGTTCTGTAGAGCACGTACATCAGGAGTCCGCCGGCGATGTGGAGTAGGCCAAGCAGCCGCTCGGCATTGAAGTAGCGGTCAGCGATGAGTCCGACGATGAACGGGGCGATGATCGCACCCCAGGCCTGCGTGCCGTAGGCAAGTCCGGTCTGCGCTCCGCTCGCGTGCAGATTCGCGGCGAGATAACTCCCCATCGTGACGAACCAGCCACCCCAGATGAAGAACTCAAGAAACATCATGACGCAGAGGCGAATTTTGGTGTGTAGGGTCATGGATGTTGTTGCTCTGTGTTTTGCCTATAACTGCATCCAGACCGACCCGGCGCGCGAGCTCGCGACCGACTGCGCAATGAAGCGCAGGCCACGCAGGCCGTCCTTCACGCCGGGGTAATTGCCCAAGGGAGACTGACCTTGGCCTACGCGACGCACATCCTCGATGAACCCGCGGTATATATTCGCGAACGCCTCGAGATACCCCTCGGGGTGGCCGGCTGGGGTGCGTGTTGCGGCATGCGCGTGCGCGCTGAGATATCCCTGTCCTGTCCGCCGCAGCTCCCATGGCTTGCCGGCGGGTTTGAAGGTGAGCGTGTTGGGTTTCTGCTGATGCCACTCGAGCCCGGCGCGGGTCCCGTAGACACGCAGCGATAGCCGGTTCTCCTCTCCGCAGGCGATTTGCGAGCACACCAGAGTTCCCTTGGCTCCCCCTTCAAGCCGCAAGAGCATGCTGGCGTCGTCATCGAGTCCCCGGCCGGACACGAAGGAGGTGAGATCGGCGCACACGGCCTCGATGCGCACCCCCGTTACGAACTCCAGCAGGTTCGCCGCATGAGTGCCGATGTCGCCGACGGCGCCTCCAAGGCCCGCGCGCGCCGGATCGGTGCGCCACTCGGCTTGCTTGTTACCGCCTCGCTCGAGCGGCTGCATGAGCCAATCCTGGGTGTACTCGACCAGCACCTTGCGGATCTCGCCGAGCTGCCCGCCGCGCACCAGCTCGCGCGCCTCGCGCACAGCAGGGTAGCCGGTGTACGTGTGAGTAAGCGCGAAAAGGATAGGGCTCGCTTCGACGAGCCGCACCAGCTCTTCGCCCTCCGCGACCGTGAGCGCGAGGGGCTTATCACAGATCACGTGAATACCGGCGGCAAGGAACGCGCGCGCGACGGGGTAATGCAGGTGATTGGGCGCCGCGATGATGACGAAGTCTATGCCGTTCGCATCGAGCGATTCCGCGCGAGCCATTTCCTCGTACGAGGAATAGGCACGCACGAGAAACCACGCCGCGGCGCTCTCCCTCGCAATCTCCGGGCGCGAGGACATGGCGCCGGCAACAAGAAGTGCCTGGCCATCGAGTTCGGCGGCCAGCCGGTGCACCCAGCCGATGAAGGCGCCGCGCCCGCCGCCGACAATGCCGGCCCGCAGGCGGCGTTGAGTCTCCATAAGTTTCTAGTCGGCCATCGGTCGAGAGGTAAGAAAGCGCTTCTGTAATCGATTGGATTGTAGCTCATAATAAACATTTCGGCGCCTTGGGCTCTCTAGGTAGAATCGAGATCCGACAAATACAAGTCTTAGAGACCATGCCGACGATCGAACAGTTTGCCATCGCCGCCGGCGTCTCGACCGCTACGGTGTCACGCGCGCTCAGCAACCCGAAAATCGTGCGCGAGCCCACGCGTCGCAAAGTACAGGAGGCTATCCGGAAGCTGGGGTATTCGCCCAACGCTGCCGCGAAGAGCCTGCGGACCTTGCGGACAGGTAAATTGCTCGTGACCGTCCCGGACTGTGAACCGGCGTGCAACTCTGACCAAGCGGGGGTGCGGACAGAACCTTGGACTGGTTTAGGTTGCATATCCGAGGTTCGCGCGGTACTCCATGGGACTGCGTGAACCCAGTGAGA
>JANXZT010000164.1 GCA_025355395.1 Betaproteobacteria bacterium | reverse complement strand
CCGGGGATTAACACCTTGACAGCTAACGTCGCGGGCGGCCAAGGCTCGCCAGCGGTGTTTTATGCGGCTGGCGCCCCCGCATCAAGCAGCACGCCGAGCATGCACTGACACCTGAAGTGGCTGAGGGCATGGCAGGCGAGCGCCTTGATGAGTTGGCCGGTAGCGGCGGTAGCGATAGAACGCACATCCACGCACATCGCGCACGCTCCCGACCAGCAAGACATAGCCCGGCACGGTCCTAACCGTGCCGGGCTGGGCTTCGGGAGCAGGAGGTCCCGGGTTCAAATCCCGGCGCCCCGACTTTGTGGGACAACGAGTTACGTGATGCGCCGCCAAGCTTGCTGGGCGGCGTTTTCGCTGCCGGGTGGCGACGGACCCTCCATCGCGAGAGCAGAACCTTCGGCTGAGGTACCCAGCCGACGGTCCCGCGCAGCAATTTCCTCGGCCAGAATATCGGCATGCTGTTCGACTCGGTATTCAACGAATTCGGCCCCGTGCCGGTTGCGCCCAACCTTTCCGTAAACCCGCCGTTGGAGTTGACCCGGGTTCGAGGAGACCCCACTATTGGGGATGGAGGTCTTTTCTGTGGCACGACGATCGTACCTCCCGGAGTTCCGCCAGCAGCCGACTATGACCCATTCAGGTTGTAGGTCGGAGCGTTCGCGGCATGCGATGGGGCGCTTGACCTGATGCTGATCCTTCGAGCCCTAGGCGGGCTCTCGCTCAGCGGGCCAGGGATAGTGCCTGGCCGCGCGACCCAGCGCCGGCGTCTGGCGCTTCTGGCCAGATTGGCCGTCGGCCGAGGGCAGCCAGTCTCACGCGATAGCCTCGCAGCACTGTTGTGGGCTGACGCGAACGACGAGCGTGCTCGCCATCTGCTCGCGGATTCTCTATATGTCGTTCGGGATGCGCTCGGCGCGGACGTCGTCATCATTTCCGGTGGCGACGTTGCCCTCAATCGAGCGCTGGTAACGTCCGACGTCATCGACTTTGCCGAGTCGCTCGAGGAAGGCGATCACGCGCGCGCGGTCCAGATCTACGCCGCGTCTGGACCGTTCCTCGACGGCGTTCACGTTCCCGACGCGCCGGAATTTGAGCGATGGGTAGACTCCGTACGCGCCCGCCTGGCATCCGACTTTCGTCGCGCTCTCGAGCACCTGGCGCGGACTGCCTCCGAGCGCGGCGATCGCGCGGCTGCGATCGATCGATGGCGACAGCTCACCGCTGCGGACCCGGTCAGCTCGCGAATCGCACTTGAACTGATGCGCGAACTTGCGCTGGCCGGAGACCGCGCCGGTGCTCTCGAGTTTGCACGAGTACATCACGCAGTCGTGCGGGCGGAACTGGAGGCGGCTCCCGATCCGGCAATTGCCGCCCTTGAGACGGAGCTGCGCACCGCCGAGCCTGCGCCGGCATTGCCAGAGCAACGGGCCAAATCGAACGGCCTCGCGTCGATTCCACCGGAGGAAGCGCAACACCCGACGACCGAGTCGTACAACAAACTGCACGCTCCAGCACCGGCAAGGGCCACGCTGCGGCAACGGCTGCTGGCCGCTTCTGCTTTGGTCGTCTCGGGCGTTACGGTGTACGTGCTCGCCGCGGCGCTTGGCGCACGCTCCGGATCCGGCGCACGCTCGCCGTCGATCGCGATTCTTCCGCTTAGCAACTTGAGCGCCGACTCCGCCGACGATCGCCTGGTCGACGGCATCACCGAGGGATTGATTGCGACCATCGCCACGACTGGGCAATTACGCGTGATCGCGAGCACGTCGAGCTTCGCGTTCAAGGGCCGACACACCGACGTTCGGCGAATTGCGGACAGCCTTCACGTCGACAACGTGGTCGAAGGGAGCTTTCAGCGTTCGGGACAGCACATCCAGCTGACCATTCGCCTGATCGACGCGACGGATGGCGCGACAACGTGGTCGCAAGTGTACCAGCGCAACATGGGCGACGTGTTTCAGCTCGAGCGCGAGATCGGGCTCGCGGTCGCACACGCACTCGACGTGCATCTTCTCAGCCGGGCTGAACTACCGTCACCGACCCCCGAAGCGTTTGATCTCTATCTACGAGGCGGCGACCAGCGTTTGCTCCGGAGCGACAGCGGCGCACATGTAGCGGTCGGTCTATACGCTGGAGCGGTAGCCTCTGATCCCGGGTTTGCGGCAGCCTGGGCGGGTTTGGCGAGGTCATACGCGACAGTGTGTCATGGCGGTGAGCCGCTCAAGGTGCGCATCGGCTCGTGCGATAGCGCCACGATCGCAGCGAGGCGGGCAATCGCAATCGATTCAACGTTGGCCGATGGCTACGTCGAACTGGCCTACGCGAGGCTCAGCGTACTTGATTTTCGCGGTGCCGGCAGCGCAGCAACGCATGCCTTGGCGCTCGATCCCAACAACGACGAAGCGCATGATTATCTGGCCGCTGTAGATCAGTGGTTTGGTCGCTCCGACGAAGCTCTCTCCGAGGCGCGTAAGGGACTCGACCTCGATCCGTTGTCGGTAGGCGCGATCGCCGAGGTTGCGAGAGCGCTCTTCTATGCAAAGCGGGAGGACGAAGCACTGGCGCTGCTTCAGCCGCTGCGATCGCTACGTCCGCCAGTGCGGCGAGTGCGGATGCTCGTGGCAAAGATCTACCAGCACAAGCGACTCTGGTCGCAGGCGATCGCCGAGCTCGGCGGGCCGGTCCCTTCGAAAGAAGACAGTCGGCCCGACGTTCTCGGCCGGATCCTCGCTGAATCGGGCCAGACCGCAGAAGCCAACGGAATCCTCGCCGCCCTTTCCACGCAGCTGATACACGGAGGCGGCAATGCGTTCGCGGTGGCCTCGGTGTACGTCGGCTTGCATGACTACGACCGAGCGTTTCCGCTGATGGAGCAAGCGATCGACGACCGCTCGTTCCGCCCGGACATTGCGGATCCCACCTTCGAGGAGTTCCGCGCGGACAAGCGTTTCGCGCATATCCGGGAGCGGCTTGGCCTCAACAAGCCAAGCCGCCCCTGACGCGCAACTCCGGACGACTACTTGTCGCGTTCGAAGTGAACGACGACGTTGTTCCCGGCCGTCAAACTCATCGCCAGAATTTCATCGCCGCCGGCGACGACGACCAGCGGCGCGACCGTGACCCCCGAGGAGTCCGTTTGGGCGCCGGTGCAATCGGAGTTCAGCACGTAGGGCCCTGCCTGGTGGGTTGGCGCGCCGAAGACTCCGGCCCTGTTGATGATCTGGGTCGCCACGGAACCTCCAACGCCATCGAACGTCGTGCTTCCGATGGCCAACAGAGAGCCGGTCTTCGTCGTGCCATTGCGCTGGACACCATAGGTACCAGCTATCGTGGAGAGGGAGCACGTCCCCGTGATCCGCTCAAAGTGGAACGTTGAGTTGCTGCCAGGGACGGCGCTTGCGCCCAGCACTTCGTCGCCGTCGTGGACGACGACCAGGTTCGCGATAATCGTTCCAGTGGCATCGATCAGCGTCCCTGTGCAGTCGGCATTGACGGTGTAAGTGGACACCTGTGCCGCCGCGGTGCTGAAGGTGCCGTTGGTGCTGATCGTCTGAGACTCCACCAGGTTACCGTTGCCATCAAAGGTCGCGAGTCCCACAGAGGTGATGGACGTGCCGGGCGCGGTCGTGCCGTTGCGTTGCGACCCGTAGGGGCCATGCAGCGCCTGCGGGGCGCAGAGAGTGATCGGTGCCACGGCGGCCGAGGCGTCACACCCCGCGGCCACAAATACAGCGACTATCAACGTGCTGACCCAGCGGCAGCGGTTCGTCACAATCGGCTCCTCGAATTCGGTGTGGTGTTCCATTGATGTGATGGTTGAATGCTCAAGTATGGCGCACGTACATCGCCCAGCCATCGTCCGGATATCGTTTTGGCAGAAACCGGGCGTCGGCCCCCAGTTGTCAACAAGCCAGGAGCGCCGGACTGATATTCCGGCGCCCCGATC
>JANXZT010000259.1 GCA_025355395.1 Betaproteobacteria bacterium | reverse complement strand
GTTCGGCACGTGGTGCGGCATGGTCACGGCCCGCGCCGGCACGACCGTCGAGATGGCGTGCTTATATACCATCTGGGTGACCGTGTTCTTGAGCAGCACGACGTATTGATCGAACGACTCGATCTGGCCTTGCAGCTTGATGCCGTTGACGAGGTAGATCGAGACCTGCACATGTTCCTTGCGCAGGGTATTGAGAAACGGGTCTTGTAGCATTTGCCCTTTATTGCTCATCGGTTGCTCCGCGGTTATTGTTGACGGCGTCCTCGCGGTCAGCCCCTGCCAAGCGCCAGTCGGCCCGTCCCGCACGGGATCGGGTGACTCCGGGGTGTTATCGGCTTTGGCGGCGTGTGTTCGCATACGGGTTGGCGCCTGTCTTGAATTGTATCCTAAGGGGTGTTCCGCGGAGTTGGAACGCATCCGAGAAGAAATGTTCCAGATAGCGCCGGTAAGGCTCGGGGATATGCCCTAAAGCGGTGCCGTGGATGATGATGAGCGGGGGGTTTTGCCCGCCCTGGTGCGCATACCGCAACTTGGGGCGTCCCATGCCCGCCCGCGGCGGTTGCTGCCGCTTGACGGCCTCGATGAGCGCGCGGGTGAGCTTGGGTGTGGGCAGCTTCGCCATCGCCGCGGTATACGCGGCATCTACGGAACGCATCAGCGCCGGCACGCCGCGGTTCTCCTTCGCCGAGATGAAGTGCTGCTGCGCAAAATTCAGGAATCCGAGCTTGCGGTCGAGCTCGCGCTTGATCTCTTCGCGACGCTCCGCGGCCAGGCCGTCCCATTTGTTCACACCGACCACCAGCGCCCGGCCGGCTTCGAGAATGTAACCGGCGAGGTGCGCGTCCTGTTCGGTGATTTCGCTCGATGCGTCGAGCAGGAGGACCACTACGTTGGCATCCTCGATCGCCTGCAGTGTCTTGATCACCGAGAATTTCTCGATGGCTTCGATTACCTTGCCGCGGCGGCGCACGCCGGCGGTGTCGATCAGCGTGTACGCGCGGCCATTGCGCTCGAAGTCGAGATAGATCGAATCACGGGTGGTGCCGGGCTGATCGAAGGCGATCACGCGCTCCTCGCCGAGCAGTGTGTTCACAAGGGTCGACTTGCCGACGTTAGGCCGGCCGATGATCGCCACCTTGACCCGCTCGACGCCATCCGGCAGGATGGCTGCGTCGGCCGTGGCGTCGGGTCGCGGTATCTGGTCGAGTGCATGCTCGACCACCGCATTGACGTTTTCGCCATGGGCGGATGAAATCGCGTGCGGCTCGCCCAAACCCAGCTCATGGAACTCGGCAGCGGCGCGTTCCGGAACCATGCCTTCGGCCTTGTTCGCCGCCACCACCACCGGCCGGCCGGAGCGGCGCAAGAGATCGGCGATCGACTTGTCCGCTTCGGTGAGCCCGGCGCGGCCATCGACCAGAAAGACAATGACATCGGATTCGGCGATGGCCTGTCGCGTTTGCTTGGCCATCTCATGCAGGATGCCGTCTTTGGCGACCGGCTCGAAGCCGCCGGTGTCGACCACCAGAAAGGCGCGATCGCCAATGCGGGCGCGGCCGTAGTGGCGGTCGCGGGTCAACCCCGGAAAGTCGGCGACCAGCGCTGCGCGGGTGCGCGTAATGCGGTTGAAGAGTGTCGATTTGCCGACATTGGGACGGCCGACGAGAACGAGGGTGGGCAGCATGGCGAGGCCGTGGGTGGAAAGCGCGGCGGCTGCGTGATGCTTAGCGGGCGGTCACGGAGTACAGCGTGCCACCTTCGCTTTGCCAGATCGCCATGTCCGCGGAATGCGCGGGCTGGGCGGTGGCTGGCGAGCCGTCAGTCGCAAGCCGGCCCGCAAGCGTGCCCTCGCTGCGATCGAGAAGATGCAGATAGCCTTCCGCGTCGACCACACCCAGATAATTGCCCACGAGTTGCGGACCGCCTGGCTGGCGCTTGGCAAGCTTGTCCTGCTTCCAGATCGACGCGCCCGTCGTCTTGTCAAGGGCGTGAATGCTGCCCCGGTCGTCGGTCACATATAAGTAGCGGTTGTCGGCGACGATGCCAGCCAGACTGGAGATATCACGGGACCATTCCAGCACGCCGCGGGTCAGATCGAAGCAGGCGATGCGGCCCTGGAAGGCTACGGCGCACGCCTGCTGCTCGAGCACCACCGGCAGGCTCGTCACGTCGGCAATACGCTCGAGCTCGGTGGCCCCCTTGGGCGTCGCAACACTACTTTCCCATCCGAGCGAACCCGTCGCCATGTCGAGTGCGACCAGCTTGCCGCCCGGCGTGCCGGTGAAAAGGCCGCCGCGGCTTAGCGACCCCCCGGCCGTATTGCGCACCGTCAGGGGTGGATTGACGTGTTGATACACCCACGTGGTCTTGCCATCGGCAGCGGCGAGCCCATAGACCCGGCCATCACCCGACCACACGGCCACCACGCCGTCACTGACCAGTGGCGGCGCCATGACCTCGCTACCAACCCGCGCTTCCCACACCGGCTTTCCGTCGCTGTCGAAGGCGAGGACTTCACCCTTGGCGGTGCCGACCGCGACCAGCGTGGCGTCGGCACCCGCTCCGGCGGAAAGGCGCCGGCCGGTGTTCACGCGCCACAGAGAACGTCCGCTACGAAGATCGAGCTTGGTCAAGGTGCCGTCGCTTGCCGCGGCGTAAACGGCGTCCGTCGTGACCCCGGGGGCCAAGCCGGGGGCGGCGTTGCCGACCTGGGCCTGCCATACGAGTTGCGGCGTCACCAACGCCTGGATGTCGGGCAACGGACCGGGTTTCTTGGAGTGGCCAAACCAGCCGAACGACGGCCTCGGGATCGACGGCAGGAACGAACCGAGCGTGCCGCACCCGGCGATACCAAGGACTGCGGCAAGGCATGCGGCAACGGCACCCAGCCGCAGTAGGGCCGCAAGGCGAACGGCGGGCGGGGAGCAACGGAAAACGATTGCGGGGAGGCGGGACATTATTTGGCGGGGGGGGCAGAAGGAGTGGTCGCAGCGGCGGGATTTGCCTCGGCCGCAGCGGTGGCCCCGGCGGGGGGTGTGGTTGCGACGGCAGAACCGCTCGGGGCGGCGGCAGGCGCCGGAATCGGCTGCGAGCCCGCGCCAGTCGCCACCGGGGAAATGGTGGGCCCGCCCAACGCGTCCAGCTTCACCTGCACATAACTGCGGTACGGGGATTTGGCATCGAGCTTCGCAACAGCGATCTGGTACGCAGTACGCGCGTCCGCGGCACGGCCCGCGGACGCCAGCACGTCGCCGCGAAGATCGGCGTAAACCCCGACAAACGCGTCGTCATGCTTCGCATCGAGAGTGCGCAATGCATCATCATATTGCTTGCCATCGAGCTGGACTTCGGCCAACCGAAAACGCGCGATCTGTCGCACTTCTTCATCGCCGTGATCGACGACCCATTGCAGTTGCGCGGCCGCACCCGGCTTATCCCCGCTGTCGAAGAGCATCCGCGCGAGCAGCAGCGCGCCGCTTCCCGCATAGGTCGTGCTTGCATACCGGGTGGTCAACTGGGCAACGGCATCGCGGCTCTTGGCGAGGTCATTGGCCCGCACCCCCCCTATCGCCGCCCAATAGATGGTTCCTGCCTGCTCCGATTGCCGATTTTTCCACCACCGCCAACCTTGCACCGCGACCACGGCGATGCACACGGCCACCACGAACGCGTTGATGGGGTTGCCCCAGCGACGCCACCACGCCTTGAGATCCTCCAGCTGATCCTGCTCTTCAAGATCGTAAATCGCCATGCGTGTCCCTTTACGTGTCCAATGACGCAGCGGATTCGCGTGCCTTCAGTGCTGCGACCAGCTCATTCAGTGCCACGGCGCTCTGCTCGCCGGCGCTGC
>JANXZT010000120.1 GCA_025355395.1 Betaproteobacteria bacterium | reverse complement strand
GTGACTTGTTTGAATAAATCGAGCAATGCTTTCATAGTGTCACTCCGAATTAGTTGCGTTCAAGGTCGATATCGATGGCCAGGGAACGGATTTCCTTGACCAGCACATTGAAGGATTCCGGCATGCCGGCTTCGATCTTGTGCTCACCCTTGACGATGTTCTCGTAGACCTTCGTACGGCCGTTGACGTCGTCGGACTTGACGGTGAGCATTTCCTGCAGCGTATACGCCGCACCGTAAGCCTCCAGCGCCCAGACTTCCATTTCGCCGAACCGCTGACCGCCGAACTGCGCCTTGCCGCCCAGCGGCTGCTGCGTCACGAGGCTGTACGGCCCGGTCGAGCGCGCGTGCATCTTGTCATCGACCAGATGGTGCAGCTTCAGGACGTGCATGTAACCGACGGTGACCGGGCGATCGAATGCCTCGCCGGTACGCCCATCGTGGAGCGTGACCTGACCCGAGCGCGGCAGGCCGGCGAGATCGAGCATGCTCTTGATCTCGTCCTCGGTTGCGCCGTCGAACACCGGGGTCGCGAACGGCACGCCGCCGCGAAGGCTGTCAGCGAGCCGCACGATTTCGCGGTCATCGAGCTGATCCAGGTCCTCCGGCTTGCCGCGCGAGTTATAGACCTGCTCCAGGAACTTGCGGATTTCGGCGGCTTTGGTTTCCGCTTTCAGCATGGCGTTGATCTTGCTGCCCAATCCCTTGGCCGCCCACCCGAGGTGAACTTCCAGGATCTGCCCCACGTTCATCCGCGACGGCACGCCGAGCGGATTGAGCACGATATCGACCGGAGTACCGTCGGCCATATACGGCATGTCTTCCACCGGCGTGATCTTCGACACCACACCCTTGTTGCCGTGGCGGCCGGCCATCTTGTCGCCCGGCTGCAGGCGGCGCTTGACGGCCACGTACACCTTGACCATCTTCTGCACGCCCGGCGGCAGTTCGTCGCCCTGCGTCAGCTTGCGACGCTTCTGCTCGAACATCTGGTCGAACTGCACCCGCAGTGCGGCCAGCGACTCCTTCATCTGCTCGAGTTGGCGCGCGGCGTCTTCCTCGGCGAGACGGATGTCGAACCAGTCGTAGCGGTTCACGCTGTCAAGGTAATCCTTGGCAATCCTGGCGCCCTTGGCGATCCGCTTGGGGCCGCCGTTGACTGATTTCCCCACGAGAAGCTTCTCGATCCGCGCGAAAGCGTCGTTCTCGACGATCCGCAGCTGATCGTTCAGGTCCTTGCGATAGCCCTTCAAATCGTCGTCGATGATCTGCGCTGCACGCTTGTCGCGCTCGATCCCTTCGCGGGTGAAGACCTGGACGTCGATCACCGTTCCCGAAATGCCGGAGGGCACGCGCAGGCTGGTGTCCTTCACGTCCGAGGCCTTTTCACCAAAAATCGCGCGCAACAGCTTTTCTTCCGGCGTGAGCTGGGTTTCGCCCTTCGGGGTGACCTTGCCGACGAGCACGTCACCGGCGTCGACTTCGGCACCGATGTAGACAATGCCGGCGTCGTCAAGCCGAGAGAGCTGCCCTTCTCCCAGACTCGAGATATCCCGAGTGATTTCTTCCGGTCCGAGCTTGGTGTCGCGCGCGACTACCGACAGCTCCTCGATATGGATCGAGGTGTAGCGATCCTCGGCGACCACGCGCTCGCTGATCAGGATCGAGTCTTCGTAGTTGTAGCCGTTCCAGGGCATGAAGGCGACCAGCATGTTCTGCCCGAGCGCCAACTCGCCCATGTCGGTGGATGCGCCGTCGGCGATCACGTCACCCCGGGCAATCGTGTCGCCGATGCGTACCAGCGGCCGCTGGTTGATATTGGTGTTCTGGTTCGACCGCGTGTACTTGGTGAGGTTGTAGATGTCCACGCCGACGTCGCCGGCGGTCGTTTCGGTGTCGTTCGAGCGCACCACGATCCGGCTGGCATCGACGTAATCGACCTTGCCGCCCCGTCGTGCCTGGACTGCAGTGCCCGAATCCACCGCCGCCGTGCGCTCGACGCCGGTACCGACCAGCGGCTTTTCCGCACGCAGGCAAGGCACGGCCTGGCGCTGCATGTTCGAGCCCATCAATGCACGGTTGGCGTCGTCGTGCTCGAGGAATGGAATGAGGGATGCCGCCACTGACACGATCTGCGCCGGCGCCACATCCATGTAATCGACCTTGTCCGCGGTCGAGAGCATGAACTCGTTGCGGCTGCGGCACGAAACCAGCTCGTCGCGAAGCTTGCCCTTGGGGTCGAGCTGCGCGTTCGCCTGCGCAATCACGAACTGCCCCTCCTCGATTGCCGACAGATAGTCGATGTGGTCGGTGACCCGGCCGTCATTGACCTTGCGGTACGGCGTCTCGAGGAATCCGTACTCGTTCGTTCGCGCGTAAAGAGCAAGCGAGTTGATAAGGCCGATGTTTGGCCCTTCCGGTGTTTCGATCGGGCAGACGCGACCGTAGTGAGTCGGATGCACGTCGCGCACTTCGAAGCCGGCGCGCTCGCGGGTCAGGCCGCCCGGCCCGAGTGCAGAGACCCGCCGCTTGTGCGTAATCTCGGAGAGCGGATTGGTCTGGTCCATGAACTGCGAGAGCTGCGACGAGCCGAAGAACTCCTTGATCGCCGCGGAGATCGGCTTGGCGTTGATGAGGTCGTGCGGCAACAGGTTCTCGCTTTCGGCCTGGCCGAGGCGCTCCTTGACCGCTCGCTCCACGCGCACCAGGCCCGAGCGAAACTGGTTTTCGGAAAGCTCGCCTACCGAACGCACGCGCCGGTTGCCGAGATGATCGATGTCATCGATCTCGCCGCGACCGTTGCGGAGCTCGACCAGGATCTTGATGACCGCCGTGATGTCCTCGTTGGTGAGCGTGCCCAGCCCCTTCAGCTCGGCGCGACCCACGCGCCGGTTGAACTTCATCCGGCCCACCGCGGACAGGTCGTAACGTTCTTCGGCGAAAAAGAGGCCGTGGAAAAGGGCCTCGACCGAATCCTCGGTCGGCGGCTCACCCGGGCGCATCATCCGGTAGATGGCCACCCGAGCAGCGGTCTGATCCGGCGTATCGTCGCTGCGCAACGTTTGCGCGATGTACGCGCCCTGATCGAGATCGTTGGTGTAGATGGTCTGCAACGTGCCCACACCCGCGTCCGCGAGCTTTTGCAGCACGTCCTCGGTGATCTCGTCATTGGCCTTGGCCAGAACTTCGCCGGTGCTCTTGTCGACGACATCCGTTGCGAGCGCACGACCAACGATGTATTCGGCCGGAACGGCAATGCGCTTGGTGTTGCTGTCGACGAGGTCGCGAACGTGCTTGGCGGTAATGCGCTTGTCGCGCTGGACGACGACCTTGCCGTCCTTGCCGACGATGTCGAAGCGGGCCATCTCGCCACGCAGGCGCTCGGCCACGAACTCGAGCTGAGGACCCTTGGCCGACAGATGGAAGGTATCGAACAGGAAGAATTCGCGCAGGATCGCCTCGTTGTTGAGGCCGATCGCCTTCAGCAACGTGGTGACGGGCATCTTGCGGCGACGATCGACCCGGAAGAACAGGAAGTCCTTGGGATCGAACTCGAAGTCGAGCCACGATCCGCGATACGGAATCACCCGAGCCGAGAACAGGAGCTTGCCCGAGCTGTGCGTCTTGCCGCGATCGTGCTCGAAGAACACCCCCGGCGACCGGTGCAGCTGGGAGACGATCACGCGCTCGGTGCCGTTGATCACGAAGGAGCCGTTTTGGGTCATGAGCGGGATCTCGCCCATATAGACCTCCTGCTCCTTCACTTCCTTGATGGTGTCCTTGGCGGCTTCACGATCCATGATGATGAGCCGCACCTTGGCGCGCAGGGCCGAGCAGTACGTAAGACCGCGCTGCTGGCATTCGGTCACGTCGAACGCAGGAGCCAGCAGCGAAAAGCCGACGAATTCGAGCCGGGCGTTACCCGAGTGACTCGCGATCGGAAAAATCGAAGTGAAGGCGGCCTGCAGGCCTTCGTTCTTGCGGGCCTCCATCGGCGTGTCCGCTTGCAGGAACGCGCGATAGGAAGCGAGCTGGGTCTCGAGCAGGAACGGCACCGGCAACACGCTGGCGCGCTTCGCGAAGCTTTTGCGAATCCGCTTCTTTTCGGTAAACGAATACTTCCTGGAAGTCGTTTCGGTGGTCATACCCTCTCCGAATTACGGGGCACCGCGCGGCGCGCGGCTAGCCCTTCGGCGAGCAGCGCGCAGTGTGGTCACTGGCGCCAGGTCGCCCATCGACTGTTCCGGGAGCGTTGCACTCCCCGGCTTGGTGGTTGGCCTCTACCAACCGCTGGCGGACGGTGGCTCGCCCGAAGGACACGCCACCCGACCATGCCTGTCTTCTGCAGTCGCATCAGAAGACGAAGAGAAGCGGACACCCCGTTGCGGGGGACCCGCTCGTCTTCGGCCTCTGATCGGATGGGAAGTTCTTTTCCGTCCGATCAAAACCCGCACCGGCGAAACTGCAAGGCAAACCGATGAATAGCCACACAGGCCGGCGGCGCAGCTCCCTTTCGCTGCCGGCCTGTCACAGCGTGTACGACGCTTACTTGACTTCTACTTTCGCGCCGGCGTCTTCGAGCTTCTTCTTGGCGGCTTCGGCGTCGGCCTTGGAGACGGCTTCCTTGACGGCCTTCGGTGCGCCATCCACGAGATCCTTCGCTTCCTTCAAGCCGAGGCCGGTCAATTCGCGCAC
>JANXZT010000060.1 GCA_025355395.1 Betaproteobacteria bacterium | reverse complement strand
CCGATCTTCGTGGCAGGCTTCTACTACAAGACCTTCATGTGGCCAGCAGCTTTCTGGGAGAAACTCTACGAGCCGCTGATCCGGCGCGCGGCTGGCCTCGGCAAGCTCAGCATGGAAGCCGACCCCGATATCTACGATCGCGCGCATGCATTCTGCGACGTGCTGGTGGTCGGCGCTGGACCAGCCGGGCTTAGCGCGGCATTGACGGCAGGGCGTGGTGGAGCACGCGTGATCCTGATAGAGGAGGACTGGTTGCTCGGTGGCCGCCTGCTCGCGGAGCGGCATGAAATCGACGAAGCTTCAGGGATCGAGTGGGCGAGGGCGGCGCAGACCGAACTTTCCGCGATGGCGAACGTCACCGTTCTCACGCGAACGACCTTGTTCGGTGCTTATGATGGCGGCATCTTCGGCGCGGTCGAGCGCGTGTCCGATCACCTCGCTCAGCCGTTGCCGGGCCAGCCGCGCCAACGGCTGTGGAAAATCGCCGCGAAACGAACTGTTCTCGCGACCGGCGCCTTGGAGCGGCCTGTGGTATTTGGCGGCAACGACAGGCCCGGCGTGATGATCGCGTCGGCGGTACGCACCTATGTCAACCGTTTCGCCGCAACACCCGGCGAGTGCGTTACGATCTTCACCACCACCGACAGCGGTTGGACAACAGCGGATGAATTGCGCGCAGCCGGCGTCAACATCACCGCCATCATCGATGCACGCCCCGAAGCGCCGGGTGATGCCGCGCGACGCGCGCTCCGCGCCGGCAGTCAGGTGCTGCAAGGTGCAGTCGTCGTCGATGCGAACGGCGGCAAGAAGCTCAATGCCATCGACGTGCGTGAAGCAAACGGACGCGGCGTCCAGATCAAGACCGATGTGCTGGCGATATCGGGCGGATGGAATCCGGTAATGGGGATCGGCTGCAATCTCGGTAGCCGGCCGGTTTGGTCGGATGCCATCCATAGCTTTGTGCTCGATCAGCCGCCAGCCGGAATGTCCGTTGCCGGCGCCGCCGCCGGACGCCTCTCGCTCGCCGACGCGTTGGGCGACGGTATGCGAGCGGGTGTGGCTGCGGCAACCGATCTTGGCTTTGCCGCGGCATTGACCCCGGTCCCGCGCGCGAGCGACGATGCCACCGGCAGCGCACCACTCTGGCACATCCGCGGATCGCGGAAGAAGGCATTCGTCGATTTTCAGCACGACGTGACCGATAGCGATGTCGAACTTGCCGCGTGCGAAGGCTTCAAATCAGTTGAGCATCTCAAGCGCTACACAACGCTCGGCATGGCGACCGATCAGGGCAAGACCAGTCAAATCAATGCCCACGCGCTGCTGGCGATGCATACCGGCAAGACGATTGCTGAGGTCGGCACGGTGCTGTCACGGCCGCCGTATCTTCCGGTCGCAATCGGTGCGCTCGCCGGACATCATCGCGAAGAATATTTTCGTCCTGTCCGCCACACCGCGAGCCATCAATGGGCGACCGAACTGGGTGCGACGTTTGTCGATACCGGGCAGTGGAAGCGCGCGCAGTGGTTCACACGGGGCGGCGACGCGGACTGGTTGGCGACCGTCACTCGCGAGGTTGTCGCGGTGCGCGAGCGGGCCGGCATCTGCGATGTTTCGACGCTCGGCAAGATCGACGTGCTGGGACCTGACGCGGGCACGTTACTCGACCGGCTCTACATCAACATGTTCTCGACACTTCCAGTCGGGAAGGCGCGTTATGGCGTGATGCTGCGCGAAGACGGTCTCGTCATGGACGACGGCACCACAACGAGGCTCGCCGACGACCATTTCTTTGTCACGACGACCACGGTCAACGCTGCACGGGTGATGCAGCATATCGATTATTGCCGCCAGGTGCTTTGGCCGGAATTAAATGTTCAGGCGGTGTCAGTCACTGAGCAATGGGCGCAGTTTGCGGTCGCCGGGCCGCGGTCACGCACCCTGTTACAGCGGTTGCTGCCAGACATAGATCTTTCCAACGACGGCTTCCCGTTTATGGCGGCGGCTGCATTCACATGGCGCGGCGTGCCGACACGGTTATTTCGCCTCTCCTTCTCGGGTGAACTAGCCTATGAAATTGCGGTTCCGGCAAACTACGGCGACGCGCTCGTGCGGGAGCTAATGGAGGCCGGGCGCGCTCTCGACGTCATTCCATACGGCACCGAAGCGCTTGGCGTGCTCCGCATCGAGAAGGGTCATGCCGCTGGCAACGAGCTCAACGGCCAGACAACGGCCGCCGATCTCGGCTTCGGCCGGATGATGTCGAAGAAAAAGGATTTCATTGGTCGTATTATGGCCGGCCGACCGGGGTTGGCCGATCCGATGCGCCCGGCGCTTGTCGGCTTACGGCCAGTTGACGGGACGTCGCGGCTCCGGGCTGGCGCGCATGTGTTGCCGGTGAGCGGCGAGATGAGTGCGGCGCAGGACCAGGGATATGTCACTTCGGTCGCCTATTCGCCGAGTGTCGGAAGCTGGATCGGGCTTGCGATGCTGCGCGATGGGCCAAATCGGTTCGGCGAGCGGGTCTGCGCGTACGATCCTTTGCGCAATGGCGCGGTCGAGGTCGAGGTCTGCAATCCGGTATTTGTTGATCCGGAAGGAGTACGTGTTCGTGGCTGAGCAACGATTCCTGATGGCCCGCGGCACGTTCACAGACCAGATGGCGCCGCTTCCGCGCGCATGCGCGAGCTCGGATTTGCGCATCTCCGAGCAACTCGGCCTCGGACTGGCCACCGTCATGTCACGCGGGCAGCATGCGGTGCTGACCGCGCGGATCGCGGATCAGTTCGGTATCGATCTGCCGTCCGGTTCGACTCGTTCGGCGCGGGGAGGGATCGCATTCGTCGGCATTGGCCCCGGCACATGGCTGGCCTGTCGCGAAGCGGCCGATCCCAACTGGGCGTCGGAGCTCACGACCAGAGTGTCCGGATACGCGTCCGTTTCGGACCAGTCAAACGGCTATGCGGTGCTGCGTATCGCCGGCCCTGCCGCGCGCGATCTGCTTTCGCGGGGAGCATTCATCGATTTTCATCCGTCTGTCTTCGGACCAGGGTCGGCAGCGGTGACGACCATCGCGCATATCGGCGTCATGCTGTGGCAGCTTGACGATGCGCCCACCTTTGAGGTCGCGCTTTTCCGCAGCTACGCCGCGAGCTTCTGGCATTGGATCGAGGCGACCTCAGCGGCCATCGGTATCATACCTGCCGCTGACGAGCTGGGTTCATCGCAATGAACAACCAGCACACTTCTTCTAACCGCAAAAGAACAATCATGTCGGCTGAGCAATATCTGATCACCCTCTCCTGTCCCAACCAACCGGGCATCGTATCGAAGGTTTCGACGGCGTTGTTCCAACATGGCGGCAACATCCTTGAGGCCCATCAGTTCGACAATACCGACACCGGGCATTTTTTTATGCGGATGGTTTTCAATCTTCCCGAGGGCGGTAATGTGGAGCAGCTAAAGGTTGATTTCCGCTCGATCGCCACCAGCCATGACATGAAGTGGGAAATCCGGCCGCGCAGCGCGCGCAAGCGCGTGCTGCTGATGGTGTCCAGGTCGGATCATTGCCTGGTCGATTTGCTTTATCGCTGGCGAATCGGCGAATTGAGGATGGATATTGTCGGGATCATTTCAAACCACCCGCGCGAAACCTTTGAGAACACCAATTTCGCCGACGTACCCTTCCATCATTTGCCGATCACCAAGGACAGCAAGCCTGCACAGGAGGCGCGGATCAAAGACATCGTCTCGAAAAGCCGCGCCGATCTCATAGTCCTCGCGCGCTACATGCAGATCCTGTCAGACGATCTCGCTAGCTTTCTCTCGGGGCGCTGTATCAATATCCACCATAGTTTCCTGCCGGGATTCAAGGGCGCCAAGCCATATCATCAGGCGCATGCGCGTGGCGTAAAGCTGATCGGCGCCACCGCGCATTACGTCACCGCAGATCTCGACGAAGGCCCGATTATCGAACAGGACGTCGAGCGGGTCAGCCATCAAGACAGCCCCGACGATCTGGCGCGCAAGGGCCGCGACATCGAGCGCCGAGTGCTTGCGCGTGCGGTCGCGTTCCATCTCGACGGACGGGCGCTACCCAACGGGGCAACCACCGTCGTGTTCCGGGACTGAGCGATGAGCGCACGATTGATCGACGGCAAGGCTATCGCCGCGGAGCTTCGCGTCGCTGTCGCGGCCGAGGTTGCCGATCTGACGAAGCGCGGCATCAAGCCGGGGCTCGCCGTCGTCCTCGTCGGTGAAGATCCCGCGAGCCGCGTCTATGTTCGTAGCAAGGCCACGCAGACCGTCGAAGCTGGCATGGAATCGTTCGAGCATCGGCTCCCCGCCGACGCCAGCGAAGCCGCGTTGCTCGCGTTGATCGAAGGGCTTAATGGCGATCCGGCGGTGGACGGCATTCTGGTGCAGTTGCCGCTTCCGGCGCAGATTAACGCCAACCGCGTCCTGCGCGCGATCAATCCATCGAAAGACGTTGATGGATTCCATCCGATCAATGTGGGACGGGTGGCGACCGGGACGGGGGGCATCGTGCCGTGCACGCCACTGGGATCGCTGCTGCTCCTAAAGAGCGTCCGCGACAACTTCGCGGGCCTCGATGCGGTGATCGTCGGCCGCTCTAACATTGTCGGCAAGCCGATGGCACAACTGTTGTTGGGTGAGAGCTGCACCGTCACTGTTTGTCATTCCAGAAGTCGTGATCTTCCCGCAATTTGCCGTCGCGCGGATATACTGGTGGCCGCCGTTGGTCGG
>JANXZT010000030.1 GCA_025355395.1 Betaproteobacteria bacterium | reverse complement strand
GGTAGTTCATTGACGAGTTCACGCGAAAGTCGTCTCTGACCCTACTTTTCAGGCGCGCGAAAGTCGTCTCTGACCCTATTTTTCCTCGCTGTGCGAAATTCAACAAACTGCCAGGATTACCCGTGTGCTTCCCGGCTATCGCTCGGTGCCTGTTCCCGTTCGTGCAGACCGTAATCGCGCACAACTGCTGCAATTCGTATTCGATAGTCCTTGAACACGACGGTACGCCCTTCGGCTTGCGCGTCCCGATGCGCCTCGACCCGTCGCCACTGCGCCACCGCTTCCTCGTCGCGCCAGACCGAAAGTGAAAGCAGTTTTGCCGGATCGGTGAGGCTTTGGAAGCGCTCAACTGAGATGAATCCGTCGATCGCATCGAGTCGCGGCCGCAGCGCAGCGGCAATGTCCAGATACGTTTGTCTGGTTTGCGGATGTGGCCACACCTCAAAAATGACGGCGATCACGAAGCTACTCCGGTGATGATCGCAGGAATGCCGAACGTGCCGTCGACGACTTCCACAAAATTCCGCTCTTCGCGAAGAATGAATCGCTTCTCCTGTGCCATGGTGAAGTTGGCGATTCCCTCCGGATCCGATTTCAAGCGCATCCGGTAGGCTTCATACGAGGCCAGGGAGTCGAATGCAATCAGGCCCCATGCCACGTTGTTCGTCCCCTCGTAAGGAAGAAAATAGCCGACCAGGTGGCCACCGCATCGAGGAATGATACTGCCCCAGTTCTTTGCGTACGCCTTGAAGGCATCGCGCTGGAACGGATCGATCTCGTAGCGAATGAAACAGGTGATCGTCATTTTGGAGCTCCCGAAGATTGATGTGTAAGTAGGGTCAGAGTCGACTTTCGTAAACTCGTCAATGAACTACCCACGGTGCGCGAAAGTCGACTCTGACCCTACTTCAAAGCCGATGCCGGCGGTCGGCCAGCGCGAATCCCGGCCAGGCAATCCCCGGCGAGCGGCTCAACGCCAATACTTTGAACAACTCTCCCATTTCCGCCGGCGAAAGAAGCTTTTGTACCTGTGATGCGGCCTTGATGTAAGGCACCGATTCCGGCGGGCCCACGGCCGCAAGCCCCTCGAGCAGATCGCAGCCGAGGAGAAACGGCGCCTGCGCGACAAAGCCCCCAACCTCCAACCCTGCCCGCTTCCCCGCCGACGCCATGGCACTGAAATTGACGTGCGCGGTGATATCCGTCAAGCCTGGATAGACGAACGGGTCGTCGTGGGCGCGATGTCGGTAATGGCACATGAGGGTGCCGGCCGCGCGCTGGGGATGGTAGTACTCGTGCGCCGGAAATCCGTAATCGATGAAAAGCGCCGCACCGGAGTCAAGACGCCTGCCGAGGTGCTCCACCAGCGCTTCGGCCGCGGGATTGAGCTCGCTCACGTAATCGTCGACTTCGGGAAATCGCGATTGCGCGAGTGCCGCCAGGCGAGCGGGCGCGGGTCGCTCGTCCCATACGAAGCCATGATGCAACGGCGACGCTTCCGGTGCGATGGCGACGCCGCGCTCGAAGAACGCACCCTGCCGACGGCGCACGACGTGCGTCGGGATGGCGTCGAGCACTTCGTTCGCGATCACGGCGCCGTCGACGCTGGCCGGTAACGTGTCGATCCATTCCACGACTGCAGCATGGTGCGGTGCCTGTGTCGCAAGTGTGGCCCGCTGTCGTTCGCGCAAGTCGGGACTCGGCTCCAGGATGAGGTAATGCGAAGGCAACGACGATGCCGCCTCGAGACCGGCGAGCAGCGACGCAGCAAGCGCACCGGTACCGGCGCCGAGTTCGAGGACCTGCCTGCCTTCGGTAGCGGCGAGTATGGCGGCCACCTGTTTTGCCGCCGCATGGCCGAAGAGCGGCGTCATTTCCGGGGCGGTGGTGAAGTCGCCGGCATGGCCAAGCTTGGTTGCCCCGGCAGCGTAATAGCCGAGACCGGGGCTGTAGAGCGCCAACTCCATGTAGCGGTCGAACGGAACCCACCCGCCGGCATCGGCGATTGCAGCACGAATGTGCGCGGCGACGCGCGCGCTGTGGGCACGGGCATCGGCATCGGGGAGCGGCAGGTTGTTCAGGATTGCTTGGTCGCGACACCACCGTCGCGGCTCGGGTGCGGTCGCTGTATCGTTGTGCTAGATTGCACCGAGTCTACTTGAATGCCAGGAGTGCGGCGTGCAGGGAAAGGTTGTGCTGATCACGGGCGGCGGCAAGCGGGTCGGCGCTGCGATCTGCCGCCGGCTGCACCTGGCCGGCGCGACCCTCATGCTGCATTATCGATCCTCGGCGGGGGAGGCACGGCTGCTGCAGGCAGAGCTCAATCACGCGCGTGCCGATTCCGTAGCGCTGATCCAGGCCGACCTGCTCGATCTGGCAAAATTGCCGGCGATGGTCGAGCAAACGATCCAGACGTATGGTCGCATCGATGCCCTCATCAACAACGCATCGTCATTCTTCCAGACCCCGGTTGGCGAGATCGAGCCGGCTGATTGGGATGACCTGATCGGCACCAATCTCAAGGCTCCGCTGTTCCTGTCGCAAGCTGCGGCACCCGCGCTGCGGGAAGCGCATGGGGCCATCGTGAACATCACGGATATTCATGCCGAGCGGCCACTCAAGAACTATGTGGTGTATTCGGTGGCCAAGGCCGGATTGGTCGG
>JANXZT010000011.1 GCA_025355395.1 Betaproteobacteria bacterium | reverse complement strand
CACCAGCGCACTTGCCGGTCCGGTGCGCGTCACCACCGCACCGGACGAGATGCTGATTGGCTTGGTGCGCAGCCGCGAGCCGCCACCACTGCGGCGATCGTGAAGCCGCATTTCCACAGCTTTGGCGGCATTCTCGAAACGGCGTGGTCGTCGGACGGCATCATTGTCATCGCTTGCGCCGGGAGACATTGGGAGCAGGCCCCGGGGTCGGCGCCTGGCCCCAGTTGCCGCGCTCGTCGCTTGGCTTGTGTCCGTACACCGCCCGGTAACATCGGCTGAAATGCGACGCTGACGCAAAGCCGCACGCAACCGCAATGTCGAGAATGGGCTTGGTCGTCTGCAACAGCATCGTCCGCGCTCGGTCCAGGCGAAGCTTCAGGTAATAATAGCTCGGGGTCGCGTCCAGATACTTTGCGAAGAGCCGCTCGAGCTGACGCGTTGACAACCCGACGTCCGCGGCAATGTCCTGCACCGGTCGCGGCTCATCAAAGGCCGCCTCCATGATGCTGATGGACGCGATCAGCTTGTCGTTGGCAACGCCCAGCCGGCTATGAATGGCCATCCGCTGCGAATCCTGAGCGCCGCGGATGCGCGGATGGATGAACTGCTCGGAAACATCGTTGGCCAGCGCACGTCCTTCGCGGTCGGTGATCACCTGCAGCATCATGTCCAGCGCCGCGGTGCCGCCTGATGAGGTGTAGCGGTTGCTGTCGATGACGAAGATGTCGGTCGTCGTCCGGATGCGCGGAAACTTCTCGGCGAATACGGCGAGGCTTTCCCAGTGCAGTGCGCAACGCCGTCCGTCGAGGAGGCCGGCGTAGGCCAATACGTACGCGCCCAGGCTGATGGCGCCGATTGCCGTGCCGCCACGAGCGAGTTCGCGCAACCATGTGAAGACCGCGTGGTCGCCGACACCTGCTTCCCGGGACCCCGCGCAGACCAGCAGCAAATCGAGCACCGGAGCGTCGTGGATCGAGCCATGCACCGTGATGTCGATGCCGTTGCTCGCATGCACCGGTGCGCCATCGCGCGAAAAAAGCCGCCAACCAAAGCGTTGCTCACCGGTCAGTCGATTGGCAGCGCGCAATGGCTCGATGGCGGAGGCGAACGCCATCATCGGGAACTCCGGCACCAGGTAAAAGCCGACCATGTACGGGGGCGGCTTCGGTTCGGCGCGCGATTGCGGCGCGAGTGTCGCGGCCTCGCGCGAGCGCGGTAGCTTCGGAGTCGGCGGCATGCGTGCGATGTTACCGCAATCGTGGTCCGCAGCGACCCCCCGGTATTGCGACGCAATGCAGCCCACGCGCTGCTGCCTTCGTACATGGTCTACCCCGAGATCAGTGACCTCTCGGGAACATCCGCAGGAAAGTGGCTTTTGCGGGCAAGTCGACACCACCCTAAAAACCTTGGAAACCCGCGTGATATAACGATTCCCGTGAATTACCGATGGCCTTGACCGGACCGCATTGACTGTGACCAGCAACGCGACATGACGAGGAAATACGCACGCGGTCAACGCAATCGGCGACACTGACGGTGCGTAGAGGGCGGGGCAGCTCGGTTGGACTGTCCTGCCAGGCCGACATCAGAATTGCAGCCGCTGCGCCGCGGCCATCGAGGCCTTTGAACAACAACACCAAACAACAAGACGAGGGGATTGTCCAAATGTACGCCAAGTTTCTGGCTTTGATCGTCGTATTCGTGATGGCCGGATCGGTGGGCTCGGCATCGGCGACGGTCTACAATTTCAGTTATGAGTTTCCTCCTGGCCAGGTGGCAGGCATCTACGAAGGATTCGGGACGATCGTCACTGGCAGTTTCGAGGGCACCGACGATGGCACGTACATCACCTACGCCTCGAATCTCAAGGTGTCGCTGAACGGGGTTACGTTCCCGACCGGTCTGGTGATCTTCACCTGGAACGGGTCGGCCTTCGTGCCGGGCCCGGGTGTCTTCGCGTTCGACGGCGCGAAGAACAACTTCGTGATCGCCAACTGTGCCATTTCGGACTGCGTCCAGTTCCTCTTCCTGTTCGTCGGCTCGGGCGGCATCGGTCCCATCTACGGCCGCGTCGGTTCCGACGCCCCGGTGCTCCGACCGCGTCTCGGCTCGTGGGACGACATCGGCGCCCAGGGAACCCGCGCCGGCACATGGAAGATCCAGGCGGTGTCGGACACGCCGACGCCCTCGGCGGTCGACGTGATCGAGTATTACAACACCGCGCTGGACCACTACTTCATCACGTGGATCGCGGGCGAGATCGCGATCCTCGACGCCGGCACCACGATCAAGGGCTGGGTGCGCACCGGCAGGACGTTCAAGACCTACCCGACCGCGCAGGCCGGCACGACGCCGGTATGCCGCTTCTACATCCCGCCGGACAAGGGAAACTCCCATTTCTTCGGCCGGGGCACCGTCAAGTGCAACGGCACCGCCCAGAACAATCCGACGTTCGTGCTCGAGGATCGGCAGTTCATGCAAATGTTCCTGCCAACTTTGGGCACCTGTCCGGCCGACACCACGGAGGTTTATCGCGTGTTCAGCAACCGTCCGGACGCGAATCACCGCTACATGACGGACCGGGCGCTGCGCGATTCAATGGTGGCGAGGAAGTGGCTCCCCGAAGGCGACGGAACGGACCTCGTCGTCATGTGCGCGCCGCGATAAGCTGTCACTCATTTCGGGAATTATCAATAAGGCGGAGCAAACAAGATCGGAGGCAAGCATGTTGGTCGTATGGGGACGGGCGAATTCCGTCAATGTGCAGAAGGTGCTGTGGTGTTGCGCCGAAATGGGGCTTGCCTATGAGCGCAAGGACGCCGGCGGTCCGTTCGGGATCGTGAATACTCCCGAGTATCGCAGGATGAATCCCAATGGCCTGGTGCCGACCATCGTCGATGACGACCTCGTCCTTTGGGAGTCTCATGCGATCGTACGGTATCTCGCCGCCAGGCATTCTCGCGGCGGCTTATGTCCCGCCGATCAGAAAGCCCGCGCCGTTGCAGACCAGTGGATGGACTGGCACGTGTCCACCTTGTGGCCCGCGCTTCGCCCGTTATTTCTGGGCCTTATCCGCACCCCGCCCGAGCAGCGCGATCTGGCTGGCATCGAGAGCGCACGCAAGAAGTGCGCAGAGGCGCTCGAAATGCTCGATCACCGTCTGACCGCAACCGAATACGTAGCCGGAGACACGTTCACGATGGCGGATATTGCGCTCGGCTGCGGCGTCTGGCGCTGGATGGCATTGCCGATCGAGCGGCCCTCGCTGCCGAGCGCGCAACGCTGGTTCGATATGCTGGCAAGGCGGCCGGCGTTCAAGGAGATCGTGATGCAACCGCTGAGCTGATGGGGGGGCTCTACCCTGCCCGTCGCACGCGCGACAAGGAGGATACCGTGATTAAAAATGCAGCACTTGTGTTATTCGCCGGCGTGCTCGGATACGCCGTCCACGCGTTAGCTCAGGTGAGAGCCGACCTTCGACCGGCAGTGAGCGCAATCGCGAGCTCATCGTCGAACGGCGTCTCCTTCGCCTGGTTCTACGATCCGCTGGAACGCAGCGTATTCGTCTGCCGCGTCGGTGCCACCGCAGGAGACGCCCCGGACTGCAAGGCAAGAACGACCCTGCCCTGAAATGTAGGGTCAGAGACCACTTTTCGGCTCGGCGCCGGTCCGTGGTCGACCCATCGGAAGCCGCTCCGCACGCCGGCCGGTCCGTGCCTCGACGTGCTGGCGAAAGGCCGTACTGCCGAGCACCCACTCGAATTGCGTCGCGTCGCGGATTACCTTGACGGTGTCCTCCGGTAACGCCAGGCCGAACGAGCGGCGATACACGTCACGCCGTCCCTCGGCACTCGGGGCCGAGCGCGAGGACCGACGGGTGCGGCGTCACCACGGGATCATGGTCGCCGCAGGCGTTGGCGCGATGGCTCGACCATCGATAGTCGGCCGGCGGAGTGCGCATTCGCGCCGGGCTGCACGAACCCGACGAGCAGCGCCGCGTCATTTGCCCTCGGCTCCCGCATCGAGTAGCGTTGTATCCATGACCTTCGGTTTTCCTGAAGCTGAGGCCGTGGTATCCAACGCGCATGTCGTTTGATAACAAGGCCCGAATCACAACGAGACAGAAAGAGTTCAATGAAGACAGAAGAACTTCGAGCCATCCAGGCGCCTATAAAAGAGCGCTACAAAGAGCACCCCGATACCGCGCTGATTACGCTAAGGGCCCAGGGCCGCCTGAGTGAGGGGGTCACTTGCAACGTTCAAACCGGCAAAGCACTCACCGCGGCAGGGTTGCATCCGGCAACGGGAGGCACCGGACTAAACGCGTGCTCGGGTGATATGTTGCTTGAGGCGCTTGTTGCCTGCGCCGGTGTGACGCTCAATGCCGTCGCGACGGCGATAGGCGTCGTTATTCGAAGCGGCGCGGTTCGAGCCGAAGGCGATCTCGATTTTCGCGGCACTTTGGGTGTCGCCAAGGATGCGCCGGTTGGATTTCAGCGTATCCGCCTTCACTTCGACCTGGATACCGACGCATCTGAAGATCAGTTCGGTACGCTTATTCGCTTGACTGAGCGCTATTGCGTCGTTTATCAAACGCTGCGCCGCTCCCCGGAAATAACTGTGTCGCATCATGTATCCGTGGCCTGAAAACGCGTTTAATCCGGACCCGGCGGGCCGGTTAACTTAGACGTCGAGACGTCGCACTTTTCGGAGGTCGCCATGCCGATGTATATGGACATCCACGAGATCACCGGAGCTACGGCAGAAGAAGGGTTCGGATCGGTGCCGCGGCAGGAGAGCCCGTCGAGAATCACCTGGATCTCTTCGGATCGACGGTTCAACTTGCCGCGCGACTCTGTTCCCATGCTCAGCCGGAACAGAGTCTGGTATCGAACGCCGTTGCCGAGCTGTGCATGGGAAAGGGGCTGACCTTCCAGGACCTGGGAGAAGTTTCACTCAAGGGCTTCGATCACCCGATCAGAGTACACGCTGCCCAACAGCCCGGCGAAGCCGCGCCGGCGCCCCATTGAAGCGCCAATTTGGGGGCAATCCTCTGTGGCAACACTGGACATATCTACAAGCACCAACGTTCGGACGATGTAAGGGGAGACGATTACCAGTTGGTAGATATCCGTGTCGGAAAACTCGGCGCCAACGTGGCCATTGCGTCCCCCGACGTACTTCCTTCGGCGCGTCGGCCGAGGCGTTCGTCGGATACACAACGCCGGTCCCCTGCTGTGAAAGACGTAACGTCGCCGTGCGCGAAGCGCGCAACATTGCCATCAGCGGACAGGAAGTAACCGTTCCAATGTCCGGTATTGAGCGCGAATCGCCAATACCGGTTCTGGCCGCACTGAGACATTTTCGATCAACCAAGCTCGACCCATACCGCTCGTTCCCGGTGACGACTCATTGAGGTTGTCGGTTCGAGACCTGCTCGCGGCGGAGCCTCCGCAGCGTCCCCGCCAATATTCAGTTCAGCGTCAGGCACGGCGTCACGCCAAGGATTTCGATCTCGTCTGCAGCAACGGGTAATCCGAAGACATACTCGTAACGCGGTCGCGAGACGCCTGCCCGTTGCGTGCTTCGGCGCGCAGGACACAAGCACGCGCATCGGCGGCAGTGGCGTTGCGATTCGAGCAGGATCTCGCGCCGTACTTGATCATTTGAAACTATGACGGAACGCGGCTGGCGTGGATCACGAACCGCACGTCTACCCGATCCTGCACTTGAAGGGCGCCACCCAGGATGGAAAAAGGGACGATTCCGAAACTGGTTTGTTCCAACGCCACCCGGCCGTTCACGGTCAACTGATCGGCGGTCTGCTCGATCTTTACCGGAATACGCACCGCGCGACTGATTCCGTTCAGCGTGATAAAGGCATTCAACCAGAGACCGGTCGCATCGGCGTCCACGCTCGCTACGGAGATGACCGCGTAGGAGTGCTGCTCGGCGTGGAATTGCCGAAGCATGTTCTCGCGTGTGCCGGCAATCGCGGCATCGGGCGGCTGCGTGTCGAATCCGGCCTGGACGCGCAATTCGGTCTCGTCAACGACCAGCTCGCCGAGCCGAATAAACAGGTCGGCTCGGGCATCGCTCGGCGCGACATATCCGCGGACGTTGTGGCTCGCGATGACATGATCGTGTCCCAGGTTCGCGAGTGAACCACCCCGGCGTACTTCGATGACAACAAGCGAACCGGCGGGCTCGATGTGGAAGACTGGATGGCCACCTTCCGCGGATCGCTGGTAAAAATTGTCCGGAAACCCCGAGGGGTGTTGTTCTTCGCTGCCGGGCGACCGGGGAAGTTGAACAGCACAGGCTGCCAGCAAGACGGCAACGACGGTCGCGACGACGAACATCCTGCGCATGTCACACCTCGTGCCCGGTGTCAGGCCCACGGTCAGCGTGCCCTGTCCGACACCGGCCGGCTGAGACTAACACTGCGCGCGCCCTGCGGCGCACGATCGCGCCGGAGCCCCGAATTCGAACTTTGCCGCTTCTGGATCGAATATTCCAGCGCGCACCAGCGTACCGGCATTGGCCGGAGCGGTCGCCTCACCCGAGAACGGGGTGCAGGTCGAAACTACCGTCGAGGCCTTTCAGCGTTGCGGTGCGCGGGTTCCCGAACGTGAAGGTGCCGAGGCCCCGGGCCAGCGCGTAGACGAGATCCGAGGCGAGGATCTCACCACCGAGGGCCAATGCGCTGATGCGCGCCGCGATCACGACCGTTCTGCCGTAGAAGTCGTCGTCGTGCTTGATCGCTTCACCGGAATGCAGCCCAGCGCGTATTCGTATCGGAAGCCCGTCGAAACCCTCGGCGATTCGGTCGCGCATCACCAGGCTCGCTCGCAACGCGAACGCGGCAGAAGGAAACGCGAGCATGAAGCCGTCGCCCTGCGATTTCACCACGAATCCGCGGTGTTCCTCGGCGGTATCGCACACGATGCGGTCGTGCCAGGCGAGCATGCGCAGGAACTCGGTGTCGCCAAGCCGGTCGAGCAGCACCGTCGAAGATTCGATATCGCTGAACACGATGGTGACGGTGCCGTCCGGCGCCGACGCAGGGCGCACGTCCGGTCGATCATCGCGGACACTGCGCTCTATCTTGTCGATACTCGTCGTGAGCGACAGCCCGGCCGATTCCTCGTTCGTCTGCGCGATCGACGCATGCCAGTGCGCGATGCGCCAGTGCCCGCGTTCAATCACAAGGACCGCAGTCACGCGCATCTGAACCTCGACACCGTTCCCGAGCGTGACGAGCGGCTCATCCGCCACCCATCCGACATTGCCGATGCAGTACGCCGTAGTCCTGCTCGGTTCGAAGCTGAACCCGCCGAGCTCGCGGGTCTGGAGGATCCAGACTTCGAGGCCATCCGATCCGGTCCACCATTCGTTCGGATCGGTTCCGATGACGAGGACATGCGCGCCCGTCGAAAACATCTCCCTGAGGGCCTCGAATTCCTGCGCTTCCCATACGGAGTACAACCGCAACAGAAACGAGCGCAATTCTTCACTGGGAACGACATCGGCCACGGCCACATCCTGACGGATAGGAATTTCAACCGTACCACGCGGTCCGGTCGCGAGGCAAAAGGAGTGCCGGATGCGCGTGTCGGGCCTCCGTGGGGCATCCCACGTGTGAGTCGGCCGACGCTGACGAGGCGCGGGCGCGATGGTGAAACCGCTGCCGTAGAGGGGGCACGCCACACGGTGACATTCGCGATCGGCTGATTTCGACCCGTTGCGGACGGTCGAAATCCTGATAGCAGACACTCAACGTTCGCAATCAACCGTCGTCGAAGGTGGTGGGCTGCTTCGCGAGGTTATGCAGCAGCTCACCCTTGGCAGTCTGCTTCAGGCGACCAGCCGGATATTGACAGAAAACCAAAAACATTCCCCGACTTCACAACCTGCGAAAAGTTAAGCAGTTACATTTTACGGAGGAGGGCAGGAAAGGTTGCTTACGTCTTGGCGTTCATACGGCTGAGAACATCCAGCATCGCTGGAGAAACATCAGTATGGTGATGGACTATCTTCCATCCCCCCGCCTCACGGCGATAGATGTTCGTGACGCGATGCTCGATGGTGACCTGCTGTCCGGCGATCTTAACCTGCCCGTGCTCGACACCCAATTCGTAGGCCACATCCCCGGCAACGTGAACAATCTGATCACGCAATTTTACCTGCCCGTTTGAAGCGACCTGAGCTACTTGTTCAAATGATTCTCGAACTTTTTCCCACCCGACCTGCCGACTTCCGATCGGGTGCATGGTCGATACGGCCGTGCTGTGCGACCAGATGTCTGCCAATGGCGCAGCATCCCCGTTGAGCATGCGGTTCATCGCTGCGTAATTTTGTTCTGATGCTTTGCGGACTTCGATTTCGGTCGACATGAATTATTCTCCTTGAGTGATTGATGGGCTGCTGCTGATTTGGCAGACACTACCGGCCATTTCATGCTGAAGCACCTAGCCGCCGATGTCCGCTACGCGGAAATTCTTGCCCTTGAAGGTTTCCTTTTGGCCGATCAGGGACCATCCGCCGCGACTTCAGAATTGGTGGGATGTGGAGGCTACCCCCCTACGCTACGGAGTATAACGAGCCCCGCGGAGGTTGCTTCCGATGCCGAGGTTTGTCCTGGCGATAGAAGGCTTGCGCGGCCTTGGCTTCGTGGAGGCGTTCTGTAAGAATTACTTCCCGTCGCAATCCCATGACAGTGTCCGAAAAAATCCCCAACGCAATGGCGGAAATATATTCCGCGATCACTGCGCTGACGGATGCCTTTTCCGGAAAATACCTCAATAAGGAATATGCGACGGTGGTTCGCCGCGTCATTGGTGCCTTGGCTAGAAAACGGCCATCACCCCTGGCAAAAGGCAAGGCGCATGTTTGGGCGGCAGCTGCCGTTAACGCTGTCGGCCGGGTCAATTTCCTTGATGACCCTTCACAGACGCCCCACTGCAAGCCGAAAGTCATCTATGAATTCTTCGGCATTGCCGAGAGCACCGGGCAGAACAAGTCCAAGGAGGTAAGGGATGTTCTCAAGATGGGACCACTTTCGCCGGAATGGACGTTGCCCAGTCGGCTCGCTGACAATCCAATGGTGTGGATGTTACAGATCAACGGGATGATTATTGACATTCGCCAAGCGCCAACGGAGTTGCAGGAACTGGCCTATGAGAAGGGCTTGATCCCCTTTGTCCCCGGCGAGCGGACTGGGTAGAAAAGACACCACCCATACTGAGTGATCGGAATTGGCCGGCGAGCCTATACCTCCGTCTGCTCGGCGATCTCCAGAGCATCGTCGACTTCGATCCCAAGGTACCTGACCGTACTTTCAAGGTTCGTGTGCCCGAGCAGCAACCGGACAGCCCGGAGGTTCCTGGTCCGTCGGTAGATCAGCGTCGCTTTCGTGCGTCGCAGCGAATGCGTGCCGTAGGCCGCCGGGTCCAGTCCAATCAACGCGACCCGGGACCCGACGATCCGGGAATACTGTCGGGGCGAGACATGAGGCGACTCCGACACGCGGCTCGGGAAAAGGAACTGCTCCGGTTTCAGATGTGCGGCCGCGAACAACCCGGGACGATTCATCATTGAATCATCTCGTCGACGAAAGGAGGTCCCACCATACTACACATGCATGTGCATTCACCCGCGACGGCGAACGGCCGGTTCTGGCCGGACTGAGACATCTCGGTAAACGACGCAACCCGAAACGGGGCGACCCAGAAAAAACAGTCCTGTGATACACCGGCGGTCATGGAGCCCTGCTGCTATCGGGGCGCGTCAAAGTAGCTTCCAAAACGCCACCGACCCTGCCGATTTGCCGTTTCGCGGGCGACGCAGTAGGATTCCCGCGCGATCCTGCTGCGGCTTGCCTGTATCGGAAAAGCTTCTGTGCGGAACGTCTGTTTCCCGACAAACGGGCGGGCAGCCGATTACTCGAAAGGGAAAGCCATGTACCAGCAAAGCTACAACCCATTGGGGAATGCGTTTCTCTCAACACTGGTAGCTGCGATCCCGATCCTCGTTCTGTTGTACTTCATCGCTCTGCACCGACACCGCGATTCGCAGGGCAACCTGTACCTCGGCATCTCCGCGCCCTATGCGGCGTTCTTTGGCGTCATCGCCGCATTCCTGGTCTCCTGCCTGGTCTTCAAGATGCCGGTCGCCGCTGCGGTCTCGGCCTTTGCGCTCGGGTCGCTTTCGGGGTTCCTCGGCATTATCTGGATCGTCCTGGCCGCCATGTTCCTGTACGCGATGAGCGTGGCGTCCGGCAAATTCGAGATCGTCAAGGAGTCCATCGTTCACATCTCCTTCGACCGGCGGCTGCAGTGCGTGCTGATCGCGTTTTCGTTCGGAGCGATCATCGAGGGAACCTCGGGCTTCGGGACGCCCGTGGCCATTGCCGGCGCGGTCATGGTGGGCCTGGGGTTCAAACCCTTTCAGTCCGCAGTCCTGAATCTCCTGGCCAACACCGCGCCGGTTGCTTGGGGCGCCATCGGCACGCCCATCGTGACGCTGGCCGCGGTCAGCGGTCTGGACCAGGTCACCCTTTCCGCCATGGCAGGGCGCCAGCTGCCCTTCGTCTCGATTCTGGTTCCGTTCTGGCTGGTCGCCACGTTCGTGAAGATGGAAGGCGGAACGTGGAAGGAAGTGTTCGAGGTGTGGCCGGCGGCGCTATGCGCGGGTGCATCGTTTGCCGTCATGCAGTTCTTCGCCTCGGGATCCAACGAATTTCACTTGATGACCGACGTGGTCTCCGGTGTCTTCTCGGTCGTCTGCACCGCGCTATTCCTGCGCTTTGCCTGGCATCCAAAAACTCGGTTTCTGCTGAAATCAGATCGCGAGGCCCTGCTGAAAGCCGGCAAGAGCACCGCGACAGCGACCACCGACAGCACCGAGTGGAAGTACTCCTATACCACCCAAGAAACGGTGTATGCGTGGTTGCCATGGGTCATACTGATCCTTAGCTGTGCCCTTTGGGGTATACCCGAATTCAAGAAGTTTCTGAACACCCTCTTTTCCGGCGTCACCTTTGCCACTACGCTCCTCGGCTCGCCTTTTGCGGGCACGCTCTCGCTGCCGGTTTGGGATATGCCGTCATTGCACAACCTGGTGCAACGGATGCCGCCGGTGGCCGCGATCAACGCCAAACCGGAGGCGGCGAGGTTCACCATTAACTGGCTGTCGGCCGCCGGGACCGGCGTGTTCGTCGCGGCGATTCTGTCCGGGTTGGTTCTCAAACTGAGCGCGGCACAGTGGAAAGAGGCCTTCAGTCAGACCCTCCACCGCATGAAGATTCCGGTCCTGGTGATCGGTCAGGTGCTCGGACTCGGCTTCCTCACGCGATACGCGGGTACGGATGCGGTCCTTGGCCTCGCGTTCACGGGAGCCGGCTTTATGTACCCCTTCTTCGCCGCCTATCTGGGCTGGCTTGGTGTCTTCCTTACGGGTTCGGACACTGCCTCCAACGCCCTGTTCGGCAGCCTGCAACGAATCACGGCCGAACAGCTCAATTTGAATCCGATCCTGATCGTGGCCACGAATTCGACTGGCGGCGTAATGGGCAAGATGATCGACGCGCAGTCCATCATGGTGGCGTGTGCGGCGTGCTACGACGATCCGAAGGAACGGTCACATGCGCTGGGGCCCATCTTCCGCACCGTGTTCTGGCACTCGATCGCCGGAGCTTCGGTGATCGGTGTAATCGCTCTTCTGCAGGCGTATGTCTTCCCCGGGATGATTCCAATACCGCCGGTCGGCAAATGAGGCGCGACGAGCCGAGTCGCCGTTGTCCCGCCGCGATCAAGGATAGCGGGTCTTGCGAGACAGCAACGCCTAACCCATTCGTTTACGTCACACCCGGTCAGTGCCCTTCCCGTACTCGAGAACAGCGACTCAATCGCCGCGTCCGGGGACCCAACCCGAATGTCCGCTCGTGGCCGATCTCGGCCGATCAAAGGCAAGTGCGATCTGACAATGGCTGTCGGATCAAATCTGGGTTACGACACGTATGGGTCACCGAATCCTGATGCGGACCGTGCGTCGGATTGCAGCAACGCTGTTCGCTGCTCTCGGCCTGTGGACGCTGCTGGCACCCTAATTTGAGTGGTGCCTTCCGTGCT
>JANXZT010000559.1 GCA_025355395.1 Betaproteobacteria bacterium | reverse complement strand
CACTGGTCGACTTCGTGCTCGATCCGATGCCGTTCGGCGGCGTCAATGGGACGCTCGAAGCGCTCGACATGGGCGTTCCCGTGGTCACCCTGTGCGGGCGCAAGCACGGCGAACGCACGTCGTACAGCATTCTCGCGAATCTCGGCGTGCTGGAGACGGTCGCGATGAACGGGCCTCAGTATGTCGAGCTCGCCGCACGCCTCGCCGATGATCCGATATTCATGCGCGACGTCCGGCGCAGCATTCGCGAGCGGCTCCCGAACTCGCCGCTGACCGACATGACGAGCCATGCGCGTCATCTGGAGGATGCCTACGTGTTGGCGCTGGAGCGGCGCTTTCCCGAAGCACTCACGGCGCAGGCGAGCCCGTGACCAAGCCCGCGGCAAAACTCGCGCGTGCCCGGCAACGGCTCGCTGCCGGTGATGTCGATGGTGCGCGCCGCGAAGGCGAAGCGCTGCTCGGCGCCGATGCCAGCGATGCCGAGCGTGCGGATTCACACCTCCTGCTTGCGGCGTGTGCCCAACACGCCAAGGACCCGGTACTCGGCTTGCGCCACGCACGGATGTCGATTGCGCTCCGCCCGGAGGATCCGGTGGCGCATTACCTCAACGCCGAGTTGGCGGAAGCGGCAGGCGACAAGCCAGGCGCCATCGCCAGCCTCGATCGTGCAGTGGCGTTGAAGCCGGCGTTCGTCCAGGCATGGTTCTATCGGGGCATCCTGCGGGGCGAGGGCGGGGATGCGCTCGCCGCGATCGACTCGTTTCGCGAAACGGTACGCCTCGATCCCGCGCACGCGCGAGGCTGGAACAATCTCGGCAACGCGCTGCGCAGGCTCGCGCGCCTTCGCGACGCCGAGAGCGCATTCGAAACTGCGGTCGCATTGAAGCCGGATTACTGGCTGGCTGTTGCGAACCTGGCCAAGTCCCTGCGCGACACCGGCGAAGTCGAACGCGCCGAGTCGCTGCTTCGTGACGCACTTGCACGCTCGCCCTCGAACGCACCCTATCGTCCATTGCTGGTGCTGCTCGCGGGTTTGCTGCGAGCGCGGCTTTCTGGACGAGGCGGCACAGCTTTACGGGCGCGCGATCCAGGCCGCGCCCGAGGAAAGTGCGCAAGAGTGGTTCCATCTGGGCTTGGTGCTGGGAGAGCGCGGGGAGGCCGAGCGTGCGCGTGAAGCGTATCGTCGGTCGTATGCCCTCGATCGGCGTGAGCTTCGGGCGCTCTTTGGGGCGCATCTCGCGCTGCCGATGATTTATGCCGACGCCCTTGAACTGGATGCGGCGCGCGAGCGCTTTGGGCAGGGGCTCGTCGAGCTCGAGACCGCGTTGCCAAAGGCGCTGGAAGGTCTTTCTTCGAACCAGGTGATCGACGGCCTGCGCTGGACCAATTTTTTCCTGGCCTACCAGGGACGCGATGATCTCGCGTTGCAGGTGCGCTACTCCCGGATCGTTCATCAGGCGGTCGCTGCGGGAGCGCCGGAGTGGCACGCCGCCATTACGCGATCGCCGGGATCACGTCGGCGCGTACGGATCGGTTTCGCCTCCGCATTCCTGCATGTCGGCACCGTAGGCCGCTATTTCCGGAGCTGGATCACCGAACTTCCACGCGATCGCTTCGAGGTGTTCATCTACCACCTCTGGCCCGGCATGGACGAGGTCGCGTCGGAGATTCACGCCCGCGCCGATACATTCCGCAGTTTTGGTGGAAGCGATGCCCGGCCGTCGATCATCGCGCCCGCCATCCGGGCGGATGATCTCGACGTGCTGGTTTATCCCGAGCTTGGCATGGATGTGACATCGTTTGCACTCGCCGCCCTGCGCTTGGCGCCCCGCCAGCTCTGCGCGTGGGGCCATCCGATCACGACCGCCCATCCGACCATCGACGCGTTCATTTCCTGCGCAGCGATGGAGCCCGCCGACGCTCCGGCCCAGTATGCGGAGCAACTGGTGCTGCTGCCCGGCATCGGCACGAGCTATCGCCGTCCCGATGTTCCGGAGGACGCGACACGCAGTGCGCTGGGGCTGCCCGACGATCAACCGGTGTTGCTGTGCCCGCAATCCCTGTTCAAGATCCATCCTGACAATGACGAGCTGCTGCTCGATATCGTGATCGCGAACCCCAGGGCATTGCTCGTTCTTTTTTCCGGCCGGCACCCTGCCGTCACCGATCAGTTCATGCGCCGTCTCGAGCGTGCCTTCGCGCGCCGCGGCGTGGCGGTGCGCGAGCGTGTTCGCGTGCTGCCGCAACTGCCGCATGCCGACTACATGCGCGTCAATCTGGTGGCTGACGCGATGGTCGATACCCTGCATTGGTCCGGCGGCAACACCAGTCTCGATGCGCTAGCCTGCGGCTTGCCGGTGGTGACGCTCCCCGGTGCCTACATGCGCGGGAGGCAAAGCGCGGCGATGCTGCGGCTGCTGGGTGTGGACGAACTCATTGCGCGCGACCGCGCCGACTACCTTGCGATCACCTCGCGGTTGGTCGAGGACGGTCAGTGGCGAGGCGATATGCGAATGCGTATCCGCGCTGCGCAACCCCGGCTGTTCGAGCGCAATGATGCGCTGGCGCGCCTGGTCGAGCTATTCGGCGACGAGGCAACGAGCATGCAGTGAGCCGGGCGGAAGGGATACGCAGCACGATCATGCGTCGACGGGGACGCTGCCTTGCGCGGCTGCCATCAGCGCGGCTTCGAGCGCCGCCGTGAACCGCGTCATATCGAACAGCACCTCGTGCCGGCGATTCTCCGCCAGCCGCGCCTTCAGATCGCGGATTGCGCCCGGATCCCGAGCCAGCGCAAGGCCCAGCGTTTCGTAGCTGGCGAGATCATGGGTAATCAGGTCGGAAAGACCGATCGCGCGAAGCTGGCTGCCGGCGACGCGGCTCGCCATGGTGTCGCCCGAGCAGGTGAGCACCGGTACCCCCATGAACAGCGCATCGTTGGCTGCCGTTCCGGCGTTGTAGGGAGTGGTGTCGAGGTAGAGGTCGACATGGCGGTGCCTGGCGAGATGTTCGTCGATGGGCACCCGCGGCGCGAAAATGAGGCGTGATGCGTCCACGCTGCGGGCGAAGGCTTCCTGCCGCAGGTTCGCCATCGAGACCACGCTCGACGGCGACAACCACAGGATGCTTTTCGGTATGGCGGCCAGGAGCCGCATCCACACCTCGAAGAGATCGGGCAACAACTTGTACGGATTGTTGAAGCAGCAAAAGACGAAAGCATCCGAGGCCAGGCCACTCGCTTCGCGCGACGGGCTCGAGGACGCTACGGCGCGCCGCGTGTCGCTCGGACAATAGCAGTCCGGAAGATACAGGAAGCGTTCGTCGAAGCTGGCCTGGGCGGAAGGCGGCGTCGCGTAACGGTCGGTGATGATGTAATCCATCCAAGGCGCCCCCAGCGTGCCGAGGTATCCGAGCCACTGCGCCTGGATGGCCGCCGGACGGCGCGCGAAGATTTCGCTGCGGGCATGGGTCGTATAGCCGTTGAGATCGATGAGCACGTCGATGCCGTCCTCGCGGATGTGTTGCGCGATGCCTTCCGCATCCGCGGCATCGCACTCGCGAAAGGTATCGAAAGCGTTCTGAATGCGCTCCCGCAATGGCGATCGATCGGACGGTCCGATGGCGTACGCAAAGGTCGTGAAATGCGAGCGGTCGTGGCGCTCCCAGACTTCCGTCGCCAGAAAGGACACGGCATGCACCCGGAAATCCGACGATACATAGCCGACTCGCAGCTTGTGGCCGTGCGCCCTGACCTGCATCGGCGGCGACGAAGATCCGCCGGCGGACGAATTCAGGCCCGAAGCCCAGTGCCGGGCATTTTGTTGTTGCAGCGTCGGGGACATCGGCATGGCCAGCCCGAAAAACGGGTTGATCCCCCCGCGGGGGTTCCGGATGAGCCTCGCGACTATATCTGCGTGAAGCTCCGGCAGCCCACCCCACTGGGTCAGATGCGCCCGGCAATGCGCGAGCAGCGATAAGGCGTTGAGATCATCGGGCGCTGCCGCGTGTGCATGGGTGAGCACTGGTTCGGCCAGGACGAACTCGCCGGTGTCGATCATCACCGAACCGAGGTTGGCCAGCGCGACCGCGTCGTTCGCATCGATGGCGAGTGCGCGGCGAAAGCTCGCCATGGCCGCCGGGTGATCCTGCGCGTGATGCAAAGCAATGCCGCGATCGATCCAGAATGTCGCCGACGCCTCGGCGTGGTCGTGCAGATAAGCCGTCGCAGTGCGCAGAGCCTCTGCGTAGCGGTGCTGCCGGCAGTACAGATGGACGAGATTGGAAAGCGCCTGCCCGTGCTTCGGATTTCCGTCAAGGACGAGCCTGTAGGCGCGTTCGGCGTCGTCGTCCTTACCGTCGGCGGCCAGGCTAAGTCCCAGATTGTTGAGAATGCTCGGATGCTTCGGCGCCGCTTTCAAGGCTTGTTCGTAGGCGGCCACCGCCGGCTTGAAGCGCGATTGCTCGCGATGCAGATTGCCGAGATGGAAATGAGCATCGGTATTGTTCGGATCCAGCCCGATGGCGCGGCCCAACGCGGCCTCTGCTTGCACCGGGTCGTGCTGGCGCAGCGCAATGCCGAGCAGGAGCCATGCAGCGCCGCTGGTGTTGTCGATCTGCAGCGCCTGCCGACTCCAGGACTCCGCGGCGTCGCGATCGTGTTGCTGCAAGGCGGTCCGGGCCTTGGCGAGCGCGGCCCCGAGCGCGGAAGCGGTGGAGGGTGCCCCCGTCATCCGCGTTCCGGCGTGAAGGATTGCAATGCCTCGCGTAACGTGGTGACAACGCCGCTCCAGTCCCCGGCCCTCGATTGCCTGAAGAGTTGCGCGGTCGGATACCAATTGCTGTCGCTGCGTCCGAGTTGCCACCGCCAGTCCGGGGCGTAGGGAAGCAATATCCACACGGGCCGCCCGAGCGCGCCGGCGAGATGCGCGACGCTGGTATCGACGGTGATGACAAGGTCGAGCTCGGCAATCAGGGCAGCGAGGTCGTCGAAGCCATTCCGCGCCGGCCACTCGTGCCAAGACGAGCCGAGCGTCACCTCCCCGACTGTCACCTCCCCGACTGTCACATCCTTCTGCAGCGAAATCCACGCCACGTCCGGCACGCTCAGCAGCGGTTGCAATGCAGCGAAGGGGAGCGACCGGCGGCGATCATTGGCGTGCAGCGCGCTGCCGGCCCAGCACAGTCCGGCCTTGAGCGTCCCCGCGGTGCGGGCGAGGGCGTCGCGCATCGCATCGCGGCGCCGTTGATCCGCAGCAAGGTACGGCGTTTCGTTGGGAACGCTGTGGCCTTCGATATCGAGCGCACCAGCGACCGAAAGCATTGGCAGATGGGCATCGTAGTGTGGCGTCGCCTCGTCGGCGGTCAATGTGCCCGCGACGCCCGGGACGCTCCCAAGCAGTTCCCGCAGTACGGCCGGCGCCTGGATCAGCACGCGCATCCCGAGTGCGGCGAGCGGCTGCGCAAAGCGCGCGAATTGCAGGGCATCGCCCAATCCCTGTTCACAGGTCAAGAGGAGCGTTGTGCCGGGAGTAACTCGACCATCCCAACGTGGGCCCGCGGGAGGCACCCCGCGCTGGCCGAGCTCCCTCAAGGCGAGACGCCATTCATATTCATGCCAACCCTCTTTGAAATCACCGTGGCAGAGCAATGCCAACGCGAGGTTCCAGTGCGCCTGGCCGAACTGCGGTTGCAGCTTGAGGGCTTCGCGAAATGCGGCGATCGCGTCCGGTAGTCGGTTGCAAGCTTGCAGCACCAGGCCGAGATTGTTCCATGCGACGGCGTGCCCGGGTTTCAACGCCAGCGTCCGGCGGTAGGCGGCTATTGCTTCCTCTTCGCGATCGGCGGCCGCGAGTGCCAGGCCCAGGTTGTTGTGGAATTCGGGCTCGTGCGGCGTTTTCGCTGCAGCGTGCTTGAGCAACGGAAGCGCCGTGGCAAGCTGGCCGCGCTGGTAATGGATCACGCCCAGGTAGTGCATTGCCACCGGCTGCTCGGGCGACCAGTACAGCGCCTGCTGGTACCCCATTTCCGCAGCAGCAAGGTCCCCGCCCTGGTGCGCCGCCATCGCCTGGGCGATCACCGCTTCGACTTCCGCTTCGTCACACGCACCCGCACCCGTACGCGGTGCCGAAATTCCAGCCGTGAGCGCGCCGTGGCATTGCTTGTACTTGCGTCTGCTGCCGCACGGACAGGGATCGTTGCGGCCCACGGCTTGCGGCCGTTCGAGCGCTATCTGGGCGCGCTCGAGCATGCCCTTGGCCTCGGTGCCGGCAGGTTCCACTGCGAGTACCCGGGCGGCGATGGCGCGCACTGCCTCCCACTGTCCCATCGCGGCGCAGTTGCGCATCAGTTGCCCGAATTGCAGCGATTGTGCGATGGCGTCTGAAAATGCCGGCACCATCGCCGCAATTTCATGCTGGGGAAGGACGCGGCAAAAATTGAACAACCCATGAAAGCCGAATGGCTTGCCGATCGGGTAAGCCGCCTCGAAGGCGAAGCGGTCAGCGAGCTCCTCGGCGCCGAACCGGATGCCATGATCGCGCTCGAGCAGCGGACGAAAGCTGCGGGCGATGGTCAGGTCCTCCGCTTCCGTCAGGGTGATGCGCGGGTCCTGCAACGCCTCGAGCAGACGGCGCGAGCGCAGCGAGAAGCCGCCGTTACCGACCCGCATGCCGTCGTCGAACCAGAACCACTTGGCGCCGAGATAATCGCAAGCCGCGAACGCCGGATCCCACGCCTCCGCATTGATGACAAAGCCATCCCACTGCACCAGCAGCACATGGTCCGTGGCGATGTGATGGACGAGCTCCTTCAGGATAAATTCCGAATATTCCGCGCGCGAGCGCAACGGTCCGATGTCGGTAAGGTCGGTGTCCGCGGGCACCAGCAGATCCTTGGGTGCCGTGTGGGTAAGAAAAAGAACACGGCCAAAGGCAATATCGACGGTCGAGCGGGCGAGCGCGCGCATGGCGAGCGCGTGATTGGCAGTATCGACGCAGCAAAGCGTGACGTCTTGCAATGCGAGCATGATGCGCTAGGCGCCGGCGTCAGGCGCCGATGTGCGCGTCGGGGAACGCCGCCGCCGGGTGCGCTGCAGCTTGCCAGTGCCGGCTGAAGGCATCGAATGCAAGGATCATGAAAATCACCACCAGTGGAGCGAAATGCAGCGATGCGCGATTCACCGTGGTCTGGTCAGCCACCCAGTCGCGGGCATTGGTGAAGCCGAACACAAAAAAGAGAAATAGCGCGCCCGCCGCAGTGATCATGGCGACCGGCGCGAGTTGCGGGGAAAGCAACTGACGATGGGCGAGCACCGCTGCCGCAATGGCACCGTACCAGAGAAGATGCCAGTTGCCGAGCAGAAAATAGCTTCGTCCGAGTGCTGCCCATTGCGGATCGAAGTCGAGATGCAGGCGATAGTTGAAGATCACCGGATGTGTCTGCGCCAGGATGGCGAACAGAAGTGCTGCGGCCGCGAATCCAAACCCCGCCACCCGCAGGCCGCGCCGCGGCAACAATGCGACGGCGATGCCCGGCAGCAAGGTCAGCGCCCAGATGATGCCCGGGTTCTTGATCTGCGAGCACGCGAACGCGAAGAGGGCCGCCGTAGCGGCGTCGTGCCAGCGACGAAAGTGGGCCCACCGCAGCGCCGCGAGTGCGGCAACGCCGTAGTACGCCGCCATCGGCAAGTCGGCGTAACCGGCAAGCGCGACGTGCGCATTCGCAAGCGGCAGCGAGGCCACGAAGAACGCGCCGGCCAGCGCTGTCAGTGGCGCGGCCCCGAGGCTGCGCAAACCGCCATGGATCGCCAAGGTGAGCCCGACCGCGATCTGCCACCATGGCCAGTTCATGAGCGCGTCGTCCCAGCGTCCCAGCGTAATTGCAGTCCATGCCTGCAGCAACGGCATGGTCGGCGGGTACTCGGGCGACGCGTCGAAGTAAAGCGCTCCGTCGGCGGCAAACCACGCGTCCGCTCTTGCAAATGGCGCGATTCTCTGCAGCTCATACCACACGCGCGCCTTGGTAGCCCATTGAATCCATGCGTCCCATGGATAGAGTGGCCGCAATCCCAACTCGACGCCGAGCAGAATGAACCGCAGCGCGAGCCAGCCGATGACGGTCCACCACACCATGCGTGCGATTTTCCGGGTAACCGGCGGTGTTGTGATCGTGCGCAGTGCAACGCCGATGTTCAGCCGGGACGCCGCCGCGGTGCGCCACGCGAATACCACCAGCACGGCGGTCATCACCACCAGCGGTAGCGCAATCGCCGCCACACTGAAACGGATGCCGATCTGCGACAACACCCGCATCCACACGGTGAGGAGGAACGCGCCTGCCAGGCAACCGGCACCGATGATCCAGGCCGCTTCGCCTGGCAAACCGGGACTGCGCTCGCGTGGCCGGACCGCGATCATCAATGCACCACCCAGCATCCAGGGCAGCGCGAGACCGAGCACGAGACGAATGATTTCCACGTCAGAGAATCCGGAAGAGCGCCCCGCCGGCTTCCGCCAGCAGGAGCTCGGCCTTTATCGGCGGGTTGGTGTCCCACCTCAAGCGCTTTTCGCTCGCATCGTACTGAACGCCATGCCGTTGATAGACGACCACGTAATCGCCGGCGTGCATGCGCTCCGGCGGCGGCAGGGTATTGCGGTAGGGATCGAAGTACACGTTATACGGATACAGGTGATAGGCCCCCCGCCCGCGGAAGTAATCCGCGTCGGCCATCATGAACACCCGTACGGGCGTAGCCGGCAGTTTCGAGCGCGCGTGCTCGATGAAAGCGAAAAGCGGGCCGTCTTCCGCATCGAGACGGCGCTGGTGCGCGTCCTTGCCCGCGAATTGCGCGACGGAAGCTGCCGCTTGCCGCGTCAGGTTCCACATCCATTGCACATCCGCGATGCACCATGCAGCGAAAAACAGCACGCCGATCGTCACCGGCAGTGCGTCAAGGCGTCCGGCCCGATAAGCCCACGCCGACCACATCACCGCGGCCAACACTACTGCTACCGCGAGCAGCACCGGGCGCCGGAGTTCCTGCAGGTCTGCGCCGCCGGCCAGGGTATTGATCGAGGTTCCCCTCCAGCCTTCGAAGGTGAACCATTCCTTGAATCGATCGGTGAGCACTTCGAGCGCACCCATCGGGCGCGCACGCACGCCGGAGAC
>JANXZT010000558.1 GCA_025355395.1 Betaproteobacteria bacterium | reverse complement strand
TCGCGAGCGTCGCGACAAAGCAAGCCGCCCGAAACGTCCCGTCCCTTCGGGCTGCTGCCAAATGCGGCGCCTGCGTCGCCGCGCTCCTCGGCATCGCAGTATGGACTACGACCTTCGTCGCGCCGCTGTTGGCATATGAGGCATTCATCCGCATTTGGCCCTGCAGCGCAATCGTGCGGGACTTGTTCAGAGGTTCCTTAGCCCCCTTCGAGCGGTGCGAGCTCCTGCGATGGGCCACTCTGCCGTACGGCCCGCCAGGCGCGAAGCGTGATGATGGCAAGGCCCAGCCCGATGGCGCCGATGCCCAGCCACTCATGGCGTGACAGCGCTTCGCCGAACACGAGCATCGAAGCGATGAGCGCAATCACCGGAACCGCGAACATGTTGAGCGACGCGGTACCGGCTGGCAGATGCTTCAGCACCGCAAGCCACAGGAGAAAGCCGGCGGCGGTGGAGACGGCGCCCACGTACACCAGCAGCCCGACCTGCATCGCCGACCATTGCGTTGCCGGCACCGGCAACACCAGCGGCAGCACCGTCAACGGCAGCACTCCCGCCAGCATTTGCCAGGCAATGAAATTAAGGGGCTCGAAGCCGCGACGGCGCTGGAAATACTTGGTTGCAACGGTTCCCGCCGCCCAACCGAAGCCGGAAAGCACCGCCCATAGCTTGGGACCGAGCTCACCCTGCCAGCGCCAAGGCTCGACAACCAGCATAAGGCCTGCAAGGGCACATCCAACGGCAACCCATTGCATGCCCCGCACGCGTTCGTGCAGCACCGGCCATGCAAGCAGCAATGTCCAGAATGGCATCGTGAACACCAGCACCGAGGTTCGTCCGGCACCGCCACCGGCCAGTGCCATGGTGGTGGCGCCGAAGTTGATGGTGGTCTGGAAGAATCCGGTGACCACAATCGCGCGCCAATCTCGCGGCCACAGCGGCCCGCGTTGCCAGGCCAGCGCCGCAAACAGGATGACGACTGCCATCCACGTCCGTTGCACGTTGAAGACGAGCGGATCGGTCGCGCGCAATGCGATCTTGGAAACAATCCAGTTGCTTCCCCAGATGAGCGTGAGCAGCGCAAGGGCGGCGTAGGCGGCGCGCCGCGCCCGCACTTCGGTCACCTCGCTCAACGTGACCCAAGGAACGATTCGAGCACGCGTGCAACCGCTTCAGGCTGGTCGTGATGCAGCATGTGCCCCGCATCGGGAATCGTCGCCAGCTGCCCGCGCGCGATGTGCGAAAGCCGCCGCCGCACTCCCGCGAGCGAGGCGGTCGCACCTTCACCCTCGGGATGATCGCCAAGCCATGCAGGGATCGATGACTGCTCCGCGGCAATAAATAACGTTGGGGCGGTTATCGCACGCCACACCGCGTAAACCTCGTCCATGTGATACACGCTCGGAAAGGGCAGCTTGTGGCGCGGATCCGAGCGTAATTGCGCGCGGCCATCGGGCAGCACTTCGGCCCATTCCCGAGCCAGGAATGCCGCCTTGTCAGCGGAGAGCCGCGGATTGTTCTTCTGCAGCCGGCCGGCCACTGCTTCCAGATTGGCGTAGGGCTTGAACGCAACAGGCTCGCGCAGCGCGTCGAGCCACTTGGCGAATTTCGCCGGAGCGAGTGCGGACTCTTCAGCCGGGATGCCGAAGCCATCGAGGGAAACAAGCTTGGCGATTCGCGCCGGGCGGACGCCGGCGTAATGCAGCGCAATGTTGCCGCCCAGGCTGTGTCCGGCCAGGAACACCGGCCCGGCAGGCGCGTAGTGATCGAGCAGCGCCTCGAGATCGGCGATGTAATCGGCAAACCAGTAGCCCTGCGGCTGCCACGCTGATTGACCAAAGCCGCGCAGGTCGGGCGCCACCACGCACCACGTGCCGCGCAACGCATCGACCAGGAACTGGAACGACGCCGCCACGTCCATCCAGCCATGCAGCAGGAAGAGCTTCGGCGAGTCGGGCCGGCCCCATGTCAGGACGCGGTGCGGCAAGCCGCGCAACGCCACGCGATGGGCGACGTAAGGGGTCATGCGCGACGGCATCGCGTGGCGCCCACGACCACCCCGATCAGCGTTTCTTCCGGCACAACGCTACACCATCCTGCCAACCCATGCTGTAGTTGCCGTCCTTGCCGAAGCGCTCGCCATCCTTGCGCTCCGTCCCCGTGGCGCTCGCGCATCCGTCGGCATAGCCTTGCCGGTAGGCGAGAGGAAACCCTGAGAGATTGATCTTCGGCGGGGGTGGCTCGGCGGTACGTGGCAACGGTGAGGCTGTCGGCGGTGCCGCCGGTGGAATCGTGGCGCAACCGGCCGCGATGCACAGCATGAGCACGCCTGGCAATTGCAAGGCGCTATTGCACCACGCGCGTTGCTGCGCGGAGCGATGCACCAACGGGCGCATGAAGGTGGGCATCGACATGGAATGGCTGATGGAATCCGCCGGATGAGTCCAGGGGACGGAGTAAAATTCTAACATTCCTCACGTCCTGGCCTTTTCGCCCGCAGCGCAATCCGCGCGGGTCGCCCATTGCCGATGACCGCCCCGGTTTTTGTCCATCTGCGGATGCACAGCGAATTCGCCATTGCGGATGGCATTGTGCGCATCGATGACGCGGTGGCCGCGGCCACGGCCGATGCGATGCCAGCGCTGGCACTCACCGATCTTGCCAACGCGTTTGGCCTGGTCAAGTTCTACAAGGCGGCGAGAGCAAGCGGCGTGAAGCCGATCTTCGGTGTCGATGCCTGGATCACGCATGAGACGGACCGCGATCACACCTCACGCGCGCTGTTGCTCGCCCAATCGCGGGCCGGTTACCTTCGCCTCACCGATTGGCTGACGAGGGCGTATCGCACCAACCAGCATCGCGGACGGGCAGAAATGCGACGCGAATGGCTGGCGGAAGGGACCGGCGGCCTGATCGCGCTCTCCGGCGGGCGCGACGGAGATATCGGACAGGCGCTGCTGCAGGGCAATGCGCCTGGGGCGGCGCGCGCCGCCACCGAGTGGGCGTCACTTTTTCCCAACCGCTTCTATCTGGAGTTGCAGCGGGCCGGGCACGCCGATGACGATGCCCTGGTGGCTGCAACGGTGCGCCTTGCCAATGACACGAGCCTGCCGGTGGTGGCCACGCATCCGGTCCAGTTCCTGCGCCGCGACGAGTTTCGTGCGCACGAGGCGCGGGTGTGCATTGCCGAGGGCACCGCTTTGTCCGACCCGCGCCGCACCCGGCGCTTCACCGCAGAACAGTATTTCAAGTCACAAGCCGAAATGGCGAACGCGTTTGCGGATCTTCCGGAAGCGCTCGCCAACACGATAGCCATCGCCAAGCGCTGCAACCTCGTCATCCCGTTGGGCCGGAATTATCTGCCCGACTTCCCGACGCCACCGGGCGTTGGCATCGACGAGCATTTGCGGCGCGAGGCTGCGGCAGGGCTGGAAGGGCGGCTCTCGGCGCTCTATCCGGACCCGGGATTGCGGGAGAAGAAACGACCGGAGTATGAAGCGCGGCTCGCCTTCGAGGCCGGCACCATTGTGCAGATGGGATTTGCCGGTTACTTCCTGATCGTCGCCGACTTCATCAATTGGGCGAAGCACAACGGGGTGCCGGTGGGGCCCGGACGCGGGTCCGGCGCGGGCTCGCTGGTGGCCTACGCGCTGGGCATCACCGATCTCGACCCGTTGCGCTACATGTTGCTGTTCGAGCGCTTCCTCAATCCCGAGCGCGTATCGATGCCGGACTTCGACATCGACTTTTGCCAGAACGGGCGAGATCGGGTCATCGATTACGTCAAGAAGCGCTACGGCGCCGATTCAGTCTCACAGATCGCCACCTTCGGCACCATGGCCGCGAAAGCCGCGGTTCGCGACGTGGGCCGGGTGCTCGATCTTCCCTATTCGTTTTGCGATGGCATCGCGAAGCTGATTCCCTTCACACCCGGCAAGCTCGTGACATTGAAGCAGGCGCGCCAGATGGAGCCGCTCCTGGCCGAGCGCGAGCAGAACGAAGAGGAAGTTCGCGAGTTGCTGGTACTCGCCGAAGCGCTGGAAGGGCTCACCCGCAACGTCGGCATGCATGCCGGCGGTGTGTTGATCGCACCGGGCAAGCTCACCGATTTCTGCCCGTTGTACACCCAGGCGGGCTCCGAAGGCCTGGTATCGCAGTTCGACAAGGACGACGTGGAGGCAGTGGGTCTGGTCAAGTTCGATTTCCTCGGGCTTACCACCCTCACCATTCTCGACTGGACCCTGCGCTACGTCCGGCGCCTGGATCCCGCGAACGCGCTGTCACTCGATACGCTGCCGCTCGACGATAAGCGCGCCTACGACATCCTGAAGACAGGCAATACCGCCGCCGTGTTCCAGTTCGAATCGCGCGGCATGCGCGATCTCCTGAAACAGGCGCCGCCGACGCGCTTCGAGGATGTGATCGCGCTGGTCGCGCTGTACCGCCCGGGACCGATGGAGCTTATTCCGGATTACATCGCACGCAAATCCGGCCGCGGCTCCTTCGAGTACGGCGATCCCCGCCTGGAGCCGATCCTGGGGCCCACCTACGGCGTCATGGTGTACCAGGAGCAGGTGATGCAGATTGCGCAGGTGATCGGAGGCTATACCCTCGGTGCCGCCGATCTCTTGCGGCGGGCAATGGGCAAGAAGAAGGCCGAAGAGATGGCGCAGCAGCGCGAGATCTTCGTCACCGGCGCACAGAAGAACGGCGTATCGGCCGCCAAGGCTTCGCAACTTTTCGACCACATGGAAAAGTTCGCGGGCTACGGCTTCAACAAGTCGCACGCCGCAGCCTACGCATTGATTGCCTACCAGACCGCGTATTTCAAGGCCCATCACCCCGCGGCGTTCATGGCGGCCAACCTGTCGCTGGTCATGGACGACACCGACAAGGTGCGGCTCCTGTATGACGACACTGTCGCGCAGGGAATCGCCATACTGCCGCCTGACGTCAACGCCTCAACCTACCGCTTCGAGCCGGTGGACAAGCAGCGGATCCGCTACGGGCTGGGCGGGGTGAAAGGCACGGGCGAAGCAGCCATCCATTCGATCGTCGCGGCACGTTCCCAGGAGGCTCCGTTCAAGGACCTCTTCGACTTCTGCCGCCGGGTGGACAAACGCCTTGTGAACCGGCGCGTGCTCGAGGCACTGATTCGTGCCGGAGCCTTCGACGCGATCGACGCCCGGCGCGCAACGCTGTTTGCATCGGTGGCGGTGGCACTGGGCGAAGCGGAACGCGTCGAAGCCTCCGCTGCCCAGGTTTCTCTCTTTGGCGAGGAACAGCATGCGACGACGCTGACGCTCAATACGACGCGGGAATGGAGCGAAGGCGAGCGGCTGGTGCATGAAAAGGCGGCACTGGGCTTCTATCTTTCGGGGCACCCCTTCGCGAGCTTTGCAACCGAACTTGCGCCACTCGTGCGACAACCGCTTGCCAACCTGCAGCCGAAAAAGGAGCCGGTGCTTCTCGCCGGCATCGTGACCGCGCTTCGCATCCAGACTTCGCGTCGCGGCAAGATGGCGTTCGTGACGCTCGACGATGGCCAGGGCACCGCCGAGATCGTCGTCTTCAACGAGATCTTCGACGCCGCGCGCACACTCCTGCGCGAAGACGAGCTCGTCGTGATCGAAGCGAAGATCATGCAGCGGACGGGTGAAGATGGTCAGGTGCAGGGACTGCGCGTGGTTGCGGAGCGAGTGCATGACCTTGCAGCCGTTCGCAAGCGCTTTGCCAAGGGCCTGCGTCTTGCGTTCAACGGCGGCGCCGACGCCGGGCGCCTTTATGAGCTGCTCGCACCGTTTCGGCCAGGCTCGTGCCCGGTGGTCGTCGAATATTGCACCCGCGGCATTGCCGGTGAAATCGAGTTTCCCGACGCCTGGCAGGTGACCCCCGACAATGCGCTGATTGCGCAACTGAAGGACTGGCTCGCGCCCGAGAACGTTCGCGTCATGTACTGATTCGCACCCGCGCTGTCCTTTCGAGCTTTATTGATGATTACCGAAATGAGTGACAGCTGCTGCGAGACTCCCGTCATTCCTGCGGCACTTCTTTTCGTAATGCTCAGAGCTTGAATCGTTCCCGCAGCACGGCCTTCAGCACTTTGCCGGTGTTGTTCTTCGGTAACTCGGCGATGAACTCGTAATGTCGCGGCCGCTTGAAGCGCGCAATGTTGCCAAGGCACAGGGCCTCGAGTTCCGCGACGAGTTGGCG
>JANXZT010000551.1 GCA_025355395.1 Betaproteobacteria bacterium | reverse complement strand
AGCCGGCCGCCGCGCATGGGGCGCCGAGCTCTCACCTGACGAAACACCGTGGGAAGCCGGGCTCGAGTACGCCGTGAAGCTCGACAAACCCGCCGCTTTCATTGGCGGCGATGTGCTGAGGGCACACGCGCAAACGCTGCCGAAGAAGAGGCTCGTGCTGTTCACGTTCGACGACCCCGCCGCGTTCCCGTGGGGTGGCGAGCCGATCCTGATGGACGGCCGCAATGTCGGCGAGCTTACTTCGGCCGGTTACAGCCGCCGGCACAGCCGCGCCGTGGCGATGGGTTATGCGCGCGCCGATAGTCCTTTGACCGATGCCGTTCTATTGAATGCCCGGTACGAGGTCGAGATCGCGGGGACGCGCTACGCAGCGACGCCGCATCTCAAGCCCGGCTGATTTACTGCGAATTACAAAAATACGTCACGCAGGAAATCTGGATATCGTCGTCCCCGCTTTACGAATCATGAAAATGTTAGCGTGGTAACCAGCACCGCAGCCGGCGTGCAATCCATCGCCTGCGCCCCTCGATACGGCGCCGAATGGAGTTTCGCTAGGCGGATGCGGCCGGGTGTGGTTTCATCGGGACTTTGACCATGACAACACTGACGACTCCCCACCGCCACGCCAGCTCGCCGCGGCGCGGCCGCACGCCTGGCAAGCCGGGCGCGGTGCCGGGGCAGGTGCAAAGCCTCACCCGCGGCTTGCAGATCCTGGAAGCACTCGGGCGGGCCGAAGGTGGGCTTACGCTCACGGAAGTCGGCCATCGGGTCGCGTTGCCTGTATCGACCACGCATCGGCTGCTGGCGACGCTTGGAAAAATGGGCTACGTTTACCAGGCGGGCGATCTTGGTCTGTGGTACGTCGGCTTGCAGGCGTTCGCAGTCGGCTCGAGCTTTCTCGGCAATCGCGATTTCGTTGCCCAAAGCCACACTTACATGCGCCGCCTGATGGAGCAATCGGGCGAAACGGCGAACCTCGCCGTGCTCGACGGCAGCGAAGCCGTGTTCATCGCGCAGGTGCAGTGCCGCGAGATCATGCGCTTGCTGGTCAAGCTCGGAAGCCGCGCGCCGTTGCACGCCTCGGGCGTGGGCAAGGCAATCTTCGCGGCGTTGCCGGACGAGCAGATCGACGCGATCCTCAAAGTCCGGGGATTGCCCCGCATCACGGAAAGCACGATTGTCGCGCCAGAGACCATGTGGGCGGCACTACGCGTCATCCGGCAGCGCGGCTGGTCCTTCGACGACGAGGAGCATTTGCTCGGCACGCGCTGTGTGGCCGCGTCGATCTACGACGAGCACGCCGAGCCGCTGGGTGCCATCTCCCTTGCCGGCCCCGCCACGCGATTGCCCGATGCCCGCATCAAGCAACTGGGACAGCTCGTTGCGCACACTGCGGAGGAGCTCACGCGCAAGGTCGGGGGCCGCTGGCCGCATCCTTATTGAGCGTTGCCAGCACCGGCGGCAAAACGCAAACGCGATGGCATAAGCGAAAGTGACGGCACGCATTCGCTATCCCGGCGAGCGTGGCGGCGGTCAGCCGTAATCCCTGCGAACCTGACGCCGGGTGAGCCGTCATCCCTGCGAACCTGACGCCGGTGAGCCGTCATCCACCCGAACCTGCGTGGTCAATCGTCATCCCTGCGAACGCAGGGATCCATTTTGACTTTGAACCAGACCCAGTCTGAACATGTAAGAATGGATTTCCGCGTCCGTGGGAACCACGATGCGGATTTATTTTCTTCGCTGACGTTCCGCTTGGATTCCCGCGTCCGCGGGAATGACGATGCGGATTGATTTTCTTCGCTGACGTTCCGCTTGGATTCCCGCGTGCGCGGGAACAACGATGCGGATTGATTTTCTTCGCTGACGTTCCGCTTGGATTTCCGCGTCCGCGGGAATGACGACCTGACATATGCGAAGGTCTCGCCTCCCCTGCGGTTGCAGCGACGTCACACCAGGCAAGCACCCACCACCCGGCCCGCCATGCGTTCCCACCGGCGCGCCAACGTCGGCGCGGGCGCCGGATGCCAAGTGCTCAGCAACCGATCGGCACCTTCCGGGTCGTTGCAAACCAGCACCACGTCGCAGCCCGCGGCAAGGGCTGCATCCGCGCGCTGCACCATGTCACCTGCGCTTCTTGCGCCCGCCATGCCGAGGTCATCGGAAAAGATCACTCCGTCGAACCGAAAGCGCGTTCGCAGCACGTCCTGCAGCCACTTCGACGAGTACCCGGCGGGGAGCGCGTCGACGGCAGGATAGACCACATGCGCCGGCATGATCGCTTCCAGGCCGTGACCGATCATCGCCCCAAACGGCACGAGATCATCGACGATCAGCGCATCGAGCGTGCGCTCGTCCGTGGGCAGGTGTGTGTGAGAATCCGCTGCGGCGTAACCATGTCCCGGGAAATGCTTGCCCACCGCGGGCATTCCACCGGCATGCAAGCCGCCGTGCAATGCGACCGCCAGGTGCGCCACTGCATTGGGATTGCGGTGAAAGGCGCGATCGCCGATCACGCGGCTTCGGGCATGATCGAGATCGAGCACCGGAGTGAAACTGAAGTCGACGCCGCACGCCCGCAATTCGGATGCGAGGGTCCATCCCAGGCGCGTGGCCTCGCGTGCGGCTGCAGCGACGTCGCGGTCCCAGCACTCGCCCAGCGTGCGCATGGGCGGGATTGCAGAAAAATAACTCCGGAACCGCTGCACGCGCCCGCCCTCGTGGTCCACGGCGATCAACAACGCGGGGGAACGCAGCACGGCGATCGACGCCGTCAATGCCTTAAGCTGGGCCGGAGATTCGTAATTCCGGGTGAAGAAAATGACGCCACCGACCGCTGGATGCAGCAGGCGTTCCCGCTCCCCGGGTGTCACCGTGCAGCCCGCAATGTCGAGCATCACGGGACCCCGCGGCGTGTGCAGCGAAGCGCCCTGCTGCGTCACGGTGATGCCCGGTCCATCGGGTGGACGGCGGCTTCCCGCAGCAATCCTTTCATGGTGCGCACGGCCTCGCGCAAGCCGACGAACACCGCGCGCGAAACGATCGCATGGCCGATGTGCAGCTCCCGCACGCCGGGGAGTGCGGCGATGGGTTGAACATTGAAGTAGTTGAGCGCGTGGCCGGCATTGAAGCGCATCCCCGCCGCCTGAATGGCGGCCCCGGTATCGCGCAGCTTCGCGATCTCTTCCAGCACCGCCGCTGACTGCGCGTCGCGGCCGCGGGCATGGAACGCATGCGCGTAGGGCCCGGTGTGCAGTTCGCACACGCGGGTGCCGATGCGCGCCGCCGCCTCTACCTGATGCAACTCGGCGTCGATGAAAACGCTGGTGACGATTCCCGCGGCGCCAAGCTGCTGCACGGCATCCTTTAGCTTGCCCTCCATGCCCGCGACGTCGAGGCCGCCTTCGGTGGTGATTTCGTGCCTGCCTTCCGGCACGAGCATGGCCATCTCCGGCCGCAGGCGACACGCAATGTCGAGCATCTCCGGCGTCGCCGCCATTTCCAGGTTGAGCTTGATATGAACCAGTTCCCGAAGCCGCCGCACATCCTCGTCCTGGATATGACGGCGGTCCTCGCGCAAGTGAACGGTGATGCCATCCGCGCCGCCAAGATGCGCTTCCACGGCTGCCCATACCGGGTCGGGCTCATAGGTGCGCCGCGCCTCGCGCAACGTCGCGACATGGTCGATGTTGACCCCAAGCTCAATCACGTTCGGAATTCCTTTCGTTGGACCGTGGAGGGGGCGCGCGGAACGCGTCCTCGTCCAGCGCCTGAAGGTCCTGCACGAGGCGGCGGCTTTCGACGCCCCGCTGCTCGAGATAATGATCGAGCACCTCGCGCATCAGGCGCTTGGCTTCCGCGGCGGTCTCGGCATCCGGGTAACGATGATCGGCGAGGGCCAGGAGCGTCGCCCCGCGCACGATTGGCCAGCGCTCCCCCGGATGGGTGGGTGAGAGTGTGGGACCATCGATGGCACGCGGCCCACGATCGAAGGCGTAATGGTACCGCGCGCCGGGCTCCACTGATTTTCCGGTGTCGGCTTCACGCACCAGTGGCAGTGCGTAGCCCAGCTCCGCGAGAAGGCGCACCTCGAAACGGCGCAGCACTCTCGCCTGTTCCGCGCCCGCGGCAAGCTCGGTGAGCGCGGTTTCGTACTCGGCATAGAGTGCAGGATGTGCGTCTTCACGCGGTAGAAGCTTCAGCAGAAGCTCGTTCAAATAGAAGCCGCAAAGAAGGGCCGATCCGTGCAATAGGGGCAGCCCGCCGCGCCATTCGGCTTTGGCCAGGGTCTTCAGCTCCTGCTGTCCCGACCAGGCCAGCAACAGGGGCGCAAACCCCTGCAGCACGCCGCGCAACTCCGAGCGCGGTCGTTTGGCCCCGCGCGCCACCATCGCGACACGGCCGAAGTTAACCGTGAACGCCTCGACGATGAGACTGGTCTCGCGGTAGGCGTAAGTGTGCAGCACGAATCCGGGCTCGCCTTCGCGTCGCAGCGGTTGCGAACGCGCGGCCATCAATAGCCGAACCGCTTCAGCAGATTGTCGTCGTCGGCCCAGCCACGCTTGATCTTGACCCACACTTCCAGGAACACGCGGCCGCCGAACATCCGCTCCATGTCCTCGCGGGCACGGGTGGCGATCTCCTTCATCTGTGTGCCTCCCGCACCCAGCAGAATGGCGCGCTGGTTGGCGCGTTCGACGTAGACGGTCGCGTGGATTCGGCGCATTTCGCCTTCCAGCGCAAACTGATCGATCGCGACCGTAGCGGCGTAGGGCACTTCTTCGCCGAGCAGCCGGAATATTTTTTCGCGGATAAGCTCGGAGGCAAGGAACCGCTCATCGCGATCGGTAATCTCGTCGCTCCCGTACATGGCCGGGCGCTCGGGGACGAGCGGCCGCAGCGCCGCTGCAAGCTCGTTCAAGCGTTGATCCTTTTCCGCACTTACCGGCACGATGGCCACGAATGGATACAAGGCCGCAAGCCCGGCCATTTGTGGCAGCAATACGTCGCGGTCGCCGAGTTGGTCGATCTTGTTGAGCGCCACCACGGCGTGCGCGTCGTGCGGCAAAAGGGCAATTACGTTCCGGTCGGCGGCGACCGTGCGGCCGGCCTCGATCACTACGATCACCGCATCCACGCTGGAAAGCCCTTCGGTCACCGCGCGGTTCATGCGCATGTTCAGGCGCGAGCGGTGCAACGTCTGGAAGCCGGGCGTATCGACGAAGATGAATTGGGCATCCCCGGTCGTCAGGATTCCGGTCACTTGGTGACGTGTGGTCTGTGCCTTTTTGGAAGTGATGCTCACCTTCTGGCCGACCAAGTGATTGAGCAAGGTGGACTTGCCCACGTTGGGGCGGCCGACGATGGCCACATGGCCGCAGCGAAAGATCATGACTTTTGGCGCGTCGCTCATTGCCCTGCGGTTTTACCGGAAACGTTGGCGTAGGCCGCGGCCGCGGCGCGCTGCTCTGCCGTGCGCCGGCTCTTACCCTCACCGAGGGTCGTGACCTGCAACCCGGTGATGCGGCACTCCACGGTAAAGCTCTGCAAATGCGCTTCGCCGGCAACATGGGTCACGACGTATTCCGGCACCGCAACGCGCCGCGCCTGCAGCCATTCCTGCAGCACCGTCTTGGCATCCTTTGTGGGCGTCGCGGGGTCGACGGCGTCGAGCTCGGCGCCATAGATCGCCTCGATCACGTTGCGCGCCGCATCGAAGCCTCCGTCGAGAAAGATCGCACCAAAGATCGCCTCGAGCGCATCGGCGACGATCGACGGCCGATCCGTCCCGCCACTGCGCAACTCGCCTTCGCCAAGACGGATCGCCGCGCCGACATTGAGGCGCCGCGCAATACTTGCCAGGGTGTCGCCATTGACGAGGTTGGCGCGTACGCGGGAAAGGTCACCCTCCGGGATCTGCGGAAAGCGCTGGTAGATCGCCACCGCAATCGCGCAATTCAACACGGAGTCGCCTACGAATTCCAGGCGCTCGTTGTGCGTCGCGCTGTGGCTGCGATGGGTCAGCGCCTGGGTGAGAAGCTCCGGGCGATTAAAGACGTAACCGAGCTGGTCACGCAGTGCAGTGGAAGGCATTCTCCGGCCGGCATGCCTCTGGCGAATGGGTCCGGGTGCTCAGCGCGTGGCCGAGGCGTCGAACTCGAGAATCAGGCTGGCATTGGCAACGAGGTGCAGCGTGCGGGTCCAGGAGACGCTTGCGGTCACCGTGTTACCTTCCTTGCTGATCTCGAGATCGTTGCCGCTCACCGATTCGATGTAGCCGGTGTCGACGCGCCGCTGGAAAGACTTCCTGAGGTCGACCACGATGGTCGGATCCTTGGCTTCCGCGAGGGTATCGCCGAGTGCTTGCCTGACCGAGTAATACTCGATGAAGGCCGGCGTGATGCGGGCACCCAGCATGACGATGGCCACCACCACGAAAGCGACAAAGAGAAAGCCGCTGATTGTGAGACCGCGCTGCGTGCGTCGTGCCTGCATGGCTTCTCCGTAGTCCCCGTCAGTGAATAGCGGTGCCGACGCGCTTGAGCGCGAGGCTGCTGATGTCATCCCAATTGAACCAGATAAAGAATGCGCGCCCGCGGATATGGTCGTCGGGCACGAAGCCCCAGTACCTGCTGTCGTCGCTGTTGTCGCGATTGTCGCCCATCATGAAATATTCGCCGGGTGGTACGCGGCAGGTAAATCCGCGGTCATTGTAGTCGCAGTTTTCGCGCCGGGGGAACGGGCGCACATTCTGCGGGTAAACCGGCGCCGCCGCCGGGTTCAACGCCACCTGGTGATTCCTCACGCCCGAGCCCGTGTCCGCCGCTTCCATGGCGCGCTCCATGGTCTCGAAGCGCAGGCCCTCGAGATAGCTGTAGCTGCCGTCGCGCTGCAACGGCCATGCCTTGCCGTTTACCATGAGCTGCTTGTCGCGATAGACCACTTCGTCGCCGCCGACGCCGACCACCCGCTTGATGAAATCCTGCGAGGGATTCACCGGATAGCGGAACACGACCACATCGCCGCGTTGAGGGTCGCCCAGCGAAACGATCTTGTGCTCGATCACCGGCAGGCGCAGGCCGTAGGTGAATTTGTTCACCAGTATGAAATCGCCGACTTCGAGCGTCGGGCGCATCGAGGACGATGGAATCTTGAAGGGCTCGGCGACGAAAGAGCGCAGCAGGAACACGATGAGGAGCACCGGAAAGAAGCTTTTCGGATACTCGACCCACCAAGGCTCGGCCGCGCCTGCGGGGCGCTCCCGGGCGAGCCACAGGCGGTCGGCAAGTGCAATGAGCCCGGTGACGAGCGTGGCAAGGAAGAGAATGAGGGCAAAGTTCATGGCGCGGGTCGGATCGCACGGCGGATGGAAGGCAGGCAACACGGATCGTGATTTGCTCGGCGCGCATTGTCCCACGGCGCGGAAGGCGACGCCCCCGAAAGGGACGCATTTCGTCCGCGCCGATGCGCGCGCTGTCTCATTTGTCACCGATCTGCAGGATCGCGAGAAATGCCTCCTGCGGAATTTCCACGTTTCCGACTGCTTTCATCCGCTTCTTGCCCGCTTTCTGCTTCTCGAGTAGTTTTTTCTTGCGGGTGATATCGCCGCCGTAGCATTTGGCAAGCACATTCTTGCGCATCGCCTTGATCGTCTCGCGGGCGATGATCTGTGCGCCGATGGAGGCCTGCACCGCGACGTCGAACATCTGCCGCGGGATAAGCGAGCGCATTTTCGCGGCCACCTCGCGGCCGCGGTAGATGGCGACCGACCGATGCACCATCACCGACAGCGCATCGACGCGCTCGCCGTTGATCAGGATGTC
>JANXZT010000540.1 GCA_025355395.1 Betaproteobacteria bacterium | reverse complement strand
GCAGCATGGCCGGCCCACGAAGCACGCCATTTGTAAGGTGCGCGAGTTCGTCCTGCGTGAGACGCTGTTCGGTCGGGGTTTCCGGCAGCTCGGTAGTGCCGAACTGAGATGCGTAGTCGACCAGCGCGCGGAGCAGCCGCACGCGCAGGGTTTCAAAGGCGACCTGGTGCAGCGCCGCGAGCTGATTCCTGTGGTACACGGCCCATTGATGGACGAGTCCCCACCAGAGCTGCGGTTGCCGCTCCAGTGCGGCGAGGATCACGGGCTTGGGAACAAAGATGATCTGCGTGGCGACCCGGGTGATGTAGAACTGGGGGCTCTTCTTGCCGTCCAGCATGCTGAGCAGCCCATGAAAGGCCGAAAGTGAAACCCTACCTTCGGCACAACCGCAGGAAAACGACGCGAGTCGACAGCGTGAACACGCTCTAGCAAAGCTATGCCAAGAAGTTGGAGCGCTCCGGCTGCACGCAAGCCAGCGTAAGCCATTGACGAGGCGACCCGCGTGAGCGCGCTTGGCGATCTCACGACGCCGCCGGGTATCCAGCCAACTCACCTCAGCCGCACGACCTAGTCGCTGCGGCCAATGGCGGCATGCACAGCGTGCCGCCCACCCTGAGCCCCAACGCCGCAACGCGGCGCACAGGGGGCGGGCATGGGGACCGAGCGCCGGGCCACCGACAGCGCACCGCCGCGGTATCGGCCGCGCCGTCCGAGCGAAAGCGTGCTCTATCGCTGCGTCCAGCAACACCTCGAGACCTGGCTCGCCCAAGGCCGCGACGGTCACGATGATGCGTGGTCGGTGCCGGAACATGTGGAGCGCGAGTTCCGCCGTTACCTGGAATGCGGCATCCTCGCCCATGGCTTTGCCCGGGCCCGGTGCGGGCAGTGCGGGCACGACTTCCTGATCGCCTTCTCTTGCAAAGGCAGGGGCGTGTGCCCCTCGTGCAACGCCCGGCGCATGGTGGAGACAGCAGCGCATCTCACCGATCACGTCTTGCCGCCGCTGCCGCTGCGGCAATGGGTGCTCGCGGTGCCCAAGCGCCTGCGTTACTTCCTGCAGCGCGACCCCGAGTTGCAGGGCGCTGCCCTGCGCCTGTTCCTGCGCGCGGTGGAATCCTGCCTGCGCGCGCACAGCCCCGGCTCAGGCCCCGCGGCACGCCTCGGCGCGGTCGCCTTCATCCACCGCTTCGGCTCCAGCCTCAATGCCCACCTCCATTTTCATTGTGTCGTCATCGACGGCGTGTTCGAGCCCGCGCCGGCGGACGGTGTGGTTTTCCGTGCCGCGACCGGGCTCGATGCCAACACCATCGCCACCGTGCAGGCAGGCGTGCGCCGGCGGCTGTTGCGCGGGTTCGTGCGCCGGGGCCTGCTGCCGCGCGATGACGCGCAGGCGACAAGCGCAATGGGAACACGGCGGCGGCTTCTCCGTCGATGGCTCGGTGCGCATCGCGGCCGCTGACCGCGCCGGGCGCGAGCGGCTGTTGCGCTATTGTGCCCGCCCGCCGTTCGCCCTGGACCGGCTGCGCGAGGTCGATCCCGAGCACCTGCTCTACGAGAGCACCAAACAGGGTCCGGGCGGCAACGGCCCGCAGCGCCTGACCCCGCTCGAACTACTCGACCGCCTCGCCACGCTGGTGCCGCCGCCGCGAATTCACCGCCACCGCTACTTCGGCGTGCTCGCCCCCAACTCACCGCTGCGCGCCGCGGTCACCGCCCTGGCGCCGGGGGCGACCACCGCGCCGCCCGCACCCATCGCGGTGCCCGCCGCCGAACCGGCGCATCGTCGCGCCGCCCGCTACGCGTGGGCCATGCTGCTCGCTCGCATCTACGAAGTGTTCCCGCTGCTGTGCCCCCGCTGTGGCGGCGCGATTCGGATCATCGCCTTCATCACCAACGGCCCGACCGTGCGCGACATCCTCGGCCACCTCGGTGAGCCGGCCGCGCCACCCCGCATCGCACCCGCCCGCGGCCCGCCGCTGTGGGAGGCCGCCGACCCCGAGCACGATCCCGCCGCTGATCCGCCGCTCCCGCCCATCCCGGCCTTCGAGTTTGACCAGCGCCTCCGCTGGTAGCCACCACCGTCACCGTCGCTGCTCACCCGTGTGCGACGCCGGGCAGGCGCGTGCCTGCCCCCGCCAGCCTGCCCGCGCGCGACCACCTTGGTGTCGGCGCCCGCCCGAAAGTGCCGCAACAAGCGTGCGGAGCAACCCGTTGCCACCGAAAATGGACGCTTGACTCGACCGATCGGCTCCTCCACATTCAGGCTTGCGCGGTTGAATCTCCTATCCGTAGGCGAAGTTCAGCCTGCACTTCTGCATCGCGGCAGCGCTCCTGGACGGCAGGGTCAACCTCGCTTCCTTCACCTCCGAGAAGATCGCCAATTCGCGAATCCGGGCCCTCATTCCCCGAATCCAGATGGAACTCGACGACCGTTTCGCGGATGCCAGCGAGTTTCCGACGTCCGTGGAGGTGAAGCTCGCGGATGGTGAGATGCTCGAGCAGACTGTCCCGCTTGCGATGGGCAAGCTGGCGCGCTGGATGAGCCGTTCGGATCTCAAGGTGAAGTTCGGCGACTGCGCAAGTGCGGCAATGGGGACCCGGCAGCAAGACGCCGTATTCAACCGCCTCGTGGAAATGGACAGCAATGTCGCATGCGAACGGCTCTTTGCGGGGCTGCGTGACAGCGGCGCGATGGACATATCCGCTACGGCCGTCCGGAGCGGCTGAGATGCGAATCCTTTTGAGCGGGCCGCTACGAGGCCGTTTTCGACACCGGCCGCTCACGGCTGGTTCTTTCTGCGAGGTGAACATGAAGCGTCGTCTACCGCTTTGCGCGGGTATCTTCTGCTGCATGGCCGCGGCTGCTGCCGCACAGGATTACCCAAACAAGGCGGTCCGCCTGATCGATCCGTACTCACCCGGCGGTTCGACGGGTGTCGCGTCGCGCGCGATATCCGTAAGCTTCCAGGAGCTGACCAAACAGCCGCTAATCGTCGACAATCGGCCCGGTGCCGGCAGCAACATCGGCAGTGACATGGCGGCGAAGGCGCCGCCCGACGGTCATACGCTCCTGCTCGGCACCAGCAGCCTTGCGATCAATCCCTCGCTGTACCGAAGCATGCCGTTCGATCCGATCAAGGATCTTGCGCCGGTCGCGATTCTGATCCGCACGCCAAACGTGCTGGCGGTTACTCCATCCCTTGCGGTCAATTCGGTCAAGGACCTGATCGATTACGCTCGTAGCCACCCCGGACAGCTTAACTACGGCTCTTCCGGAAACGGCGCGACCAACCATATGGCGATGGAGCTATTCAAGTCGATGGCAAAGGTGGACATAGTGCACGTACCGTTCAAGGGTGGAGGCGAAGCGCTGACAGCGCTGCTTGGCGGCCAGATCCAAGTGCTTTTCAACCCCGCGTCGACGCTTGTACCCCACGCAAAGGCGGGTGGACTGCGGATCCTCGCGGTCGGCTCTACCACCCGCGTCGATGGGCTGGACTATCCAACGGTAGCGGCGTCGGGTTTGCCTGGTTTCGAGTCGTCGGTATGGTTCGGGCTGTTCGCGCCGGCCAATACACCGGCGCCGATCATAGCGAAGCTCAACAGCGACATCAATCAGATACTGAAGGACAAGCGCGTAATGGACGTGCTGCTGACGGCGGGTTTGCAGCCCGTGGGCGGCACCACTGATGATCTCCGAAGCCTGCTAGCCTCCGACACGGCGCGATGGTCATCGGTCATCAAAGCAGCGGGCGTAAGAATGGAATGATGTGCGGACGCCACGCCGGTCACCGCACGGCGCCACCATGAAGGCGAATGCAATGCAGTTGGCGGAAATCGAGAAGATCGAGTCAGCACCGAATGAGCAGCCGGCAATCCTGGTGCATTCGACCTACCAAGCGATCAAGACCGCGATACTGGGTAATCGCCTGCGACCCGGCACCAAGCTCACTCATCGGGTGCTCGCCGAGATGTTTGGCGTGTCGCGGACGCCGGTCAGGGAATCGCTCGAGCGGCTCTTCCAGGAAGGCTATGTGACGCGGATCGCCAACCGCGGATACTTCGTAGCCGAGATCGAGATCGAGGAGGTCGACGAACTGTACCAGACACGAGAGGCGCTGGAGCTCTACGCACTCGATCGTCTCATGGACTCGGGACTATCGACAAAACAACTGCAGTCGCTCAAGGAGATCAATAGAAGGTACAAGGCGCTCTGCCTCGAGAATCTCAGCCGCGAGCGGCTGCTCGTCGATCGCGAATTCCATCTTTCAGTCGCGCAGCACGCGGGTAACGCATACCTTCATCGAACGCTTGGTACTATCTTCGACAGGTTGATCCTCAAGCGGAGGGTGGAAGGCTTTCATGATACTCGCGGCATTGAACCGTACTCGGACCATGTGAAGCTGCTTGCAGCGATCGCTGCCGGCGATCGGCGGACCGCCCAACAGGTGCTGCGCAATCACATCAAAGGGGCGTGCTCCCGCTTCATCGTCTATCTCGACCAAACTCTGGTCGGCGAGCGCGAATCGCGGTGACCTGGAACCTGTGCGGTGAATTCCGGGTAAGCGGTCAGTGGGGTCGTCCCAACGAATAGGAATTTTGGGTCTTCTCGGATTCAAGTGGGTAAATTGAGGGGATAAACATGGCCGGAAGCCGCACGGCTATTGGCCTTCTGGCATTTCGGAGGAGTCTCGGAATTGGCATCATGTTTGGATGGCCAATTTAGCCATGCGACGGCGGC
>JANXZT010000536.1 GCA_025355395.1 Betaproteobacteria bacterium | reverse complement strand
GGTCATCGCTGAATACCAGCGACTTGACGGTCACCGGGACCGTAAATGAGGGCATGCGGATGCGGCCGAGGTCGATGTAATCGAGGTCCCACAGCGTCACGCCGTCGATCTCGACGGACGACCGGTAGCGGGTGACGCGGCGCCACCGATGGAATTTCACATCCACGCATCGATCTATCGCCGCCGCCCCGACGTGCATGCGGTGGCGCATACCCACCCGTTGTGGTCCACGCTCTTTGGCATGGTCGGGCTGCCGGTGCTTCCGGTGATCATGCAGGCCGCCGTGCTCGGCGACATCCAGGTCTTCCCGAAAACGGCCTCCATCAACAGTCATGCGCTCGGCGAGGAGCTGGCGACGGCGTTGGGCATGCACCGGGTGATCGCGCTCAAGTCGCACGGAGCGGTCGTTGCGGGCGGCAATGTGGTGGAGGCATTCGTGCTCGGCTGCTATCTCGAGGAGACGGCGCAGCGGCAATACCTCGCCCGGCAGCTCGACGAGCCGACGGTGCTCAGTGCCGAGGAAGTGCGGGTCATCGGGCAGAACCTCTGGAAGCCTCATCTGCTCCAAAAGGTTTGGGATTACCACCATGCCAAGCTGCGCCGCGACCATCCCGCTTGGTGATCCTTTGCGCGGTCCCGCAATCTTGTTGACACGCATGGGCGCGGTTGGTAGATTCCGACATCTTTCTATACGGACCGGCGTTCCATATAAAAGAACCTATACACCGGAAACAGGACCCGCCTTCATGCGCCGCGCGCCGGCTGGTTACCGGGGCCGGTCGATCGGTCGATGCCGCCGCGCCTGACCGCGGGCGTTGCATGTCAACCAGGAGCGTCGATGGAGGCCACCAGGGAACTCCCGGTCGTGCAGCAGGCCCCGCTTTCCGTGTGGCGGAGCTTCGATTTCAAGTGGATCGCGATCGGCGTCTCGGTCGCGATCGTCGCCTATCTCGCGCTCATCCCGCTCGGGTTCCTGTTGTGGCAAAGCTTTTTCACGCCGCGCACAGCGAGCAAAGCCGCGGAATTCACGTTCGGCAATTACGCCACCGCGTACACCAGTGCGGAAACATGGCGGTTGTTCCTCAATTCGATGCAGTTTGCCACCGGCACTGCGCTGTTCTCGTTTTTTGTCGGCACGCTATTGGCATGGATGAACGAGCGCACCAATACGCCGTTCAAGTCGCTCTTTTTTGCCCTGTCGATCATCCCGCTCATCATTCCGGGCATCCTGTTCGTCGTTTCCTGGATTCTTCTCGGCAGCCCCAAGATCGGCATTGTCAACCTCGTCCTGCAGGAGTTGTTCGGCACCAGTCACGTGTTCTTCAACGTGTATTCGATGTGGGGCATGATCTTTGTCGACGGGCTGCATTACTCGCCGATGGCATTCCTTATCATGACCGCGGCCTTCCGCTCGATGGACCCGTCACTGGAAGAGTCGGCGATGATGTGCGGCGCAAGCATTCCGCAGATTGCCTGGCGCATCACGCTCAAACTGTCATGGCCTGCGGTGTTCGCGACCATGCTGATCCTGTTCGTGCGCGCCATCGAATCCTTCGAGGTGCCGGCGCTCCTTGGCCTGCCGGTCGGCATCCAGGTCTTTACCTCATCCATCTACCAGGCGATCCATCATTACCCGAGTGAAGTCGGATTGGCGTCCGCTTATGCGGTGACGCTGCTCCTCATCACCACCGTCGGCGTCTACTTTCAATCGCGCCTCTCCAGCACGGGCAGCAAGTACTCGACGATGACGGGCAAGGGCTATCGCCCGCGACCCATGAATCTCGGGCGCTGGCGCTATCTCACCGCGGCGATTTTCGTCGTCTATTTCCTGCTGATCGTGGTGTTGCCGTTCCTGGTGCTGGTGTGGTCGTCGTTCCAGAAGTTCTACAGCGTGCCGTCGATGGCGGCGTTGAAGAACCTGACCCTCGACCCGTACCGTTTTGTGCTGACCTACCCGACGCTGCTGGGGTCGGTCTGGAACAGTCTGCTGCTGTCGGTGGGCAGCGCCACGGTGATCATGCTGCTCACGTCAGTGATCTGCTGGATCGTGGTCAAGACCAGGATTCCGGGACGCTGGATTCTCGACAACCTGGCATCGTTGCCGATGGTGTTCCCGGGCCTGGTGCTTGGCCTCGCCATCATGATCTTCTACCTCAACGTGGACATCGGCATCTACGGCACGATATGGATCATGTTCGTGGCCTACATCACGCGCTTCATGCCATATGGGCTGCGCTACAACACGACTTCGATGCTGCAGATTCACAAGGAGCTCGAGGAATCGGCGGCGATGAGTGGGGCCTCGTGGGCCACGACGTTTCGCCGGATCATCCTGCCGTTGCTCAAGCCCGGCCTGCTCGCCGGCTGGATCTACGTGATGATCGTGTCGATCCGCGAGCTGTCGAGCTCCATCCTGCTCTATAGCCCAGGCACGGAAGTGGTATCGATCGTGATCTGGGAGCTGTGGGAGAACGGCCAATACGTCGAGCTCTCCGCACTCGGGGTGCTGCTGATTCTGGCGCTCTTCGTCCTGGTCATGGTCGCCCAATGGGTGGGCAAGCGCTTTGGCGTCAAGGAAGCCTGACGTGCGCTCCCTTACCGGCCAGTAACTGCGGGAGATTTCACCATGCTTAGTGTCAAGGGCCTCTACGCCGAATACCCCAACGACAAGGGGCAGATCGTCAAGGCCGCCCAGAACGTCACGTTCGACGTGCCGGAAGGCAAGCTTTTTACCCTGCTCGGACCCTCGGGCTGCGGCAAGACCACGACGCTGCGATCGATTGCCGGTCTCGAGCGCCCCGTGGCGGGCGAAATATCCGTCTCCGGCACCGTCGTCTATTCGGCCAAGTCGGGCGTATTTATCGCGCCCAACCGCCGTAATTTCGGGATGGTGTTCCAGTCCTACGCGATCTGGCCGCACATGAACGTTTTCCAGAATGCTGCGTTTCCGCTGGAAGTGGGCAAGGCACGGCTGTCGAGGAAGCAGATCGAGGAAAAGGTGATGCGCGTCCTGCACGCGGTCGATCTCGACAAGTATGCGGACCGCGAAGCGACCAAGCTCTCCGGCGGACAGCAGCAGCGCCTGGCACTGGCGCGCGCGCTGGTCATGGAGCCCAAGCTTTTGTTGCTGGACGAGCCGCTCTCCAACCTCGATGCCAAGCTGCGCGAGCGCATGCGCTTCGAGTTGAAGCGCATGCAGCGGGAGCTCAGGCTGACCACGATCT
>JANXZT010000526.1 GCA_025355395.1 Betaproteobacteria bacterium | reverse complement strand
GCCACATCATCTTGCGCGGAGGTGTGAGGCCCAACTACGATGCGGCCAGTGTCGAGTCCACCTCCAAGCAGCTCGCCGCCTCCGGGCTGGCTGCACGGCTCATGATCGACTGCTCGCATGCGAACAGCGAAAAGAAGCATGACCGCCAGGTCGACGTGGCGCGCGATGTGGCGTCACAACTCGCCACCGGGGACGAGCGCATCATCGGCATCATGATCGAAAGTCATCTCAATGCCGGACGCCAGGATCTGGCGCCGGGGCAACCGCTGCAATACGGGGTTTCCATCACCGACGCCTGCATCGGTTGGGATGCAACCGTCGACGCGTTGAAACAGCTCGCCGACGCCGTGCGGCAGCGGCGGTTGCGAGTGGCGGAGTCGGCCTGACGCATCCCCGCGGTCCGCGGCCGGCCAATGACCGCGCGCATCCACCCACTGTGCCGTGCAAGATTAGGGCCTGTTCACATCCATGCTGGAATCCGCCGAAGTGGGGCACTGCATTTCGAAGGAACGCTACGAGCGCGACGAGCCTCCGCTGCGTACCGCGCTCCTCAATGCGCAATACGACCTGTTTGCCCGGCAGCGCGGGCCGCTCCTGATCATCATCAGCGGGGTGGGTGGCGGCGGTCGCAGCGAAACGGCGAAACAGCTGACCGAATGGATGGACCCGCGCCACATCCAGGTCAGCGCATTCGGCGAGCCGGCGCCCGAAGCGCGCGTGCGGCCGCTGCAGTGGCGTTACTGGCACGCCCTGCCGCCTACGGGTCGTATCGGCATCTTCATGGACGCCTGGTACGGCGACGTGCTGATGAACCGCAGCGCCGGCAAGCTCAATGCTGCCGAGATGGAAGTGTCGTTGCAGGACATCCGCCCGTTCGAGGCGATGCTCGACCACGAAGGTGTTGTCCTCATCAAGTTCTGGATCCATCTCTCTCGCGAGGCGCAAAAGGCGCGGCTCAAGGCGCTTGCAGCCGATCCCCGAACACGGTGGCGCGTGAGCGCGGCCGACAAGCGCTTTCAGGCACGTTACGGCAAGGCGCGCGAGCTGTGCGAGCACGCATTGCGCGAAACGTCGACGGCCGGCGCCCCATGGTGCGTGGTCGAGGGCACGGACGAGCGCTACCGTGCGCTCACTGTCGGCAAAATAATCCTCGACACCCTGCAGCGTGCCGTTGCCCCGCGCCCGCGGCGCAAAGCTGCGAGCAGCGCAGCGTCACCCGCGCCGGGCGTGGTCGACAACGTGGCGCTGATCCGCAACCTCGACTTTTCAAAAGCGCTGACCGAAAAAATCTACGCGCGCGAGCTCGCGCGCTATCAAGCGGAACTGGACGCCCTCACCCGCCACAAGCGATTCCATAAACGATCGCTAGTGGCGGTATTCGAAGGCATCGATGCGGCAGGCAAGGGCGGCGCCATCCGGCGCGTGACGGGTGCACTCGATGCAAGGCGCTACGTGATCGTGCCCATCAGCGCACCCAGTGATGAGGAGCGAGCACATCCGTATCTGTGGCGATTCTGGCGCTACATCCCGGCGCGGGGAGGCATCACCCTCTTCGATCGCAGCTGGTATGGCAGGGTGCTGGTCGAGCGCGTCGAGGCGCTGAGTCCGGTCGCCGACTGGATGCGCGCCTATGACGAGATCAACCAGTTCGAGGAGCATCTCACCGACTCTGGCGTCGTGGTGGTGAAATTCTGGTTGCAGATCAGCCAGGCCGAGCAGTTGCGGCGCTTCAAGGCGCGCGAAAAAACGCCCTTCAAACGCTTCAAGATCACGCCGGACGATTGGCGCAACCGCAAGCAGTGGGGTGCCTACGAAAAAGCGGTTGCCGACATGGTCGACCGCACCAGCACCGAGCTTGCGCCCTGGACGCTGGTGGAGGCAGAGGACAAGCGCTATGCACGTGTGAAAGTGCTGCAGACGCTGGTGAAGCGGCTGCAGGGCGTCCTCGAGGGATGACGACGGCGCCGCGCCGCGCACTGCGCTCGACGTATCGGGCGCCGGCGTGGCTCCCTGGTGGTCACCCACAAACCATCTATCCGTTCCTGCTGCCGCGTCCGCAGGTCCACTATCGGCGGGAGCGCATCGAAACCGCGGACGGCGACTTCTGGGATTTCGACTGGCTCGATGCGGGCGATGCATCGGCATCCAGCGCCGCAACGACACCGCTCGTGGTGCTGTTTCACGGTCTCGAAGGTGGGTCAGAATCGCATTACGCGCGAGCACTGATGGCGCACCTCGCCGGGATCGGCTGGCACGGCGTCGTTCCCCACTTTCGCGGCTGCGGCGGCAAACCGAACCGGAAGCCGCGTGCGTACCATTCGGGCGATCACGAAGAAATAGGCGCAATGTTGGCCGCAGTGCGCAGCCGCGTGCCGCACGCGTCGCTGTATGCCGTGGGTGTGTCCCTTGGGGGTAGCGCGCTTCTCAACTGGCTGGGACGTGCCGGGCCGAATGCCGGGCGGATGCTCCACGCCGCCGCGGCGGTGTCCACGCCCCTCGATCTCTGTGCGGCGGGTGTTGCCATCGGGCAGGGCATGAATCGCATCTACACGCGGCATTTCCTCCAAACCTTGAAGCCCAAGATCATGGCGATGGCGCGGCGCTTTCCGGGGCTCCTCGACGAAGCCCGGCTGGGTCCCGTGCGCTCGATGTACGCGTTCGACGATCTCGTCACGGCACCGCTGCACGGATTCACCGGCACGCCGGATTACTGGCGTCGCGCATCGAGCAAGCCGTGGCTCCATGATGTTGCGCTGCCCACATTGGTGTTGAACGCGCGCAACGATCCGTTCGTGCCTTGGGCATCCCTGCCGACTGCCGTGGACGTGAGTCGCCACGTATTGCTCGAGCAGCCCGATCCCGGTGGCCATGCGGGCTTCCCTGCCGGAGCGTTTCCGGGCCGATTGGAATGGCTGCCGACGCGGTTGCTACAATTCTTCCAGCACGGGGATTGATCACGCGCGGTTCCAGGCGCAGCACGCTTTGCCGGCGCGCCACATCTCGCGTGCGCGTCCCCCGTTCGCCGGTGTCTCGGCACAAGGCGCGGCCGATCCATCCTGTTCCGAGCGATCCATGCCCATCACCCTACCCCCGGAAATCTTCAAGGCCTATGACATTCGCGGCATTGTCGGCAAGACATTGACCGCGCCGGTGGTGCGAACGATCGGACATGGGCTCGGCACGCTCGCCCTGCAGGCCGGGCGCGACACCCTCGTGATCGGACGCGATGGTCGCCTCTCGGGCAATGAGCTCGCAGGTGCGCTAAGCGACGGCATTCGCGCCGCTGGAGCGAACGTGATCGACGTCGGGATGGTCGCCACGCCGATGACC
>JANXZT010000518.1 GCA_025355395.1 Betaproteobacteria bacterium | reverse complement strand
TGCGGTTCAGGCTGACGTAGTAGTCGGAGTCCTTGGGTCCCAGCATCGGCATTGGTACGCCCATCGACCGGCTGCCATCGCCCTGCCGCGGCTTTTCGATCTTGACCACTTCGGCGCCGAGGTCGCCCAGGAACATCGTCGCGAACGGTGCTGCGGCCGCGTGACTGAAATCAAGCACGCGTATGCCCGTCAAGGGCCTGTTCGCTTGCGCATCGGCACCCATGTCGTCAGGCGCGACCATCGGCTTCGTGGTCGATTGGGAAATTCGGCAGCGGCGTGCCGCGCGACGGCAATGCAACAATCGCGCTGCCGGGCATGATGTCATCGCCGCGCTGGTTGATGCCATGAAATTTGCACGCCACGTAGCCTATGCCGCTCGCAGCACCCCGCCACTTTTCAGTGACCTCGCCTTTGATCCAGACGGTATCCCCGATGAAGTTCATGTTGCGATACTTGGCGAAGACTTCGGCCACCCACCCGTCGTCGCCCGCCCAATTGGTCATCAGATGCGTGGCCCATGCGCCACGTTGTGAGCCGTAGTCGTAAGGCGCCGGCATCCCAATTTCCGCGGCCATGAAAGGGTCCCAGTGAACGCGTTCCACCGCCTGAGGAATTCCCGTTTCGGGATCCTTGACCGCGATCGTGGGTGACTGCTGGCGATACGCAAGCCAGTATTGACCGCTGCGGATATGCGGCGAGCCAACGCCCATCATCCACGCGATCATGTCCGCAACGGTCAGTGGCCCGCGCACGATGGGCTGCACCACATCGCCGACACTGACATCCTCCCAATACCGCGGTCGGTTGCCCCGCACCTCTTCGGCGGCCACGTCGGTGTCGATTCTGCGGATCTCTTCATCGCTGTAGCGGGCTTTCGGAATCGACATGTACTTGCCGATTTCCTTCCCTGCGTGGCGCTCGGTACGCACCGCGGACATCACGCACCGCGCTACAAGTTCGTCGCGCTGGTTGTAATACTTGAATTCGCGCCGCTGCATCATTGAGCGCCCGGCGTAACTGCCGGTGCGCTCGTCGAGCGCCGTCATCTCCTTCGTGGCGCGCACTTCGTCGCCGTCGAGCAGAGGGCGGTAATACGTCCACTGGTCACTCGCGTGCAGGCCATGGACTCCCGGCAGGCCTTCGCCCCGCCGCATGTCCCAGCTGCCCCACGTAACCCCGTAGTACAGCGCGGGCGGCGCCACGCACCGGCCGTACCGACTCGCCTTGCCCTGTTCCGGATTGATCCACAGGGGATTGATGTCGCCGATCGCGCGCGCTGCATGGCGAATGCTGTCCGAATTGACGTATCGAACGAACGGCTCCTCGATCGGATAAACTTTGTGCAGCCGCCTGCGTACTTCGGCCACCGCCTCATCCGTAATTCGCCCGTACTTGCTTTCCATGACCTCGCTCATGCTGCTTCTCCTCTGATTTTTCGCCCACGAAGTGAAATCGCGGCATACCTCTGGAAGTCCCTGCGTAGAAATGCCGGCGCGTCACTCGCTTTTCGGACCGTCGTAAAATTCGGGCCAGCGGCGCTTGACCACCGAACGGTTGCTTGCATACGCGTAGCAGCTGTTGATCTTTGCCGGCTTTCCCTGGAGGGTCATCGCCACAGGCCGCGCCTGACGCACGGGCGACAGCGTCTGAAACGCCGTTGTGGCAATGGGGATGAGCAGTTCAGTGAGATGCGTGCAGCCCGTAGCACCCGCAAGTCGCTGCTTCACCGCCGCGGACCAACCCGGACCGATGCGCAAGCCCTTGAGCTGCGCGAGGGAGTCAATCGCCTCACGGCAAATCTCAAACGGCGAGGCATCGGTGGAGGCGACAATATCATGCACCACCAGGTCTTCGTCGACGACCATCCGGATCCACATGTCGTGGAGAGCCGCGCCCGGCGGGAGCACTGAGCCGTGGTCCAGCTTGAGCGCCTGCGACTTGGTGTCGGTGATGCGCGCCTCGACTTCGTAAAGGGCATCTTCGCGACGATAACCGCGCAGCTCGATACGGCGCAGGTGCAGCTCCTCGCGCGCGACAGGCGGTGGTAGTGGCACGTGTTAGCCTTCCCTCTCTATGCGTGGCATGCAGGAAAGAAAGAGTCTTTTACTGGGACTTGAGTAGCATTGACTGGGGAGCGATGTTTTCCAGACCGGCAATCGGAGACGCCATGCGCAATACCGTGATTTCCTGTTTTACGTCGGCTTCGGTGAACACGGGATGGGTCCAATTATCGGCCTGCTGCGCGAAGGCGAGATCCAACGCCGGCGCATCGAGCTGCGTGTAGGCCTTGGCAAGCGCTCGCTTCGCTTCGTCGGGCTTCTGCTTTATCAGCGCAGCGAGATCATCGAGCACCGCGCGGAACTTGCGGATAGTGTCAGCGTTTGCGGCTGCAGCCGCTGTCGTAGTCAGAATGCAGGACGAGCTTGCGGGTGAGACGTCGGCTGGCAGATCGCCACTGGGCCCGTTGATCCACAACACGCCGGTGCCCTTGAGAAGCGGCACCCCCGAAAATGGCGAGCTCGCCATCATCGCATCGATGGCATTGCTCTCAAGCGCGGCCACCATGGCGGGTTGGGCCATATACGTGTACTTGACTCGCGCACCGGTCGCCGCTGCTGCCGACTTCAGTGGACCGAGCAACGCGGACGTCGCGCTTGGCACGGCCACCGTTAATCCGTCGAGCGCGCGCAGTCGATCCTTGACCGGCGCATCGCTGCGCACACTCAGCTTGGCCGCCGTTGCTTTCGATATCACCACTGAGCCGGCCAGGCCGCGATAGAGATTCGCAGCGATGACCACATCCTGTCCCCGCGCACGCGCAGCAAGCGCTTCCGGTGGACCCGCCGCGGCGAATTGCACCGACCCGGAGAGCAGCGCGGCCATCGCCGCGTTGCCACTATCCATCGTGATGATTTTGGGCTGCAAGCCATGTTTGGCGAACAGTCCTGCGTTTTCGGCGATGCGCACGCCCCCCAGCGCCAAGCTGGTAGAACTTACCGCAATGTTGACGATGGTTATGGGGGCCTGGGCGCGCGTCTGAAAGGGGTGCACCAAAAACAGGCCGAATACGGCCGCCACTAATGCCCTCGAGCGCGGCAATCCGATACTTTGCAGCATTCGTCGTCCTCCTCTTCTCTTGGATCTGTCATTCACGTCATTAGTATTTCACACCACGCCATCCTGGATGAGCCGTTGGAGCTCCTCGGCAGAAACGCCAAGCCAGCGTCCATAGACATCGACGTTGTCTGCACCCAGCCGACGGCTCGGGCGCAGCGGTGCAAGCGGAATGCCGTCGTATCGCATCGGACTGTGCGAGACGACGATGCGGCCATACTCCGGATGGTCGATCCACTGGAGACTGCCGCGCGCGTGCATATTCGGATCGTTCATCACTTCGGATAGATCGCGCACCGGCGCGTGCGGAACGCGATACGCGAGCAGCAACGCCGTCAATGCGTCGCGCTCGAAGCGCGCCGTCCATTCGCCAACAATCTCGTCCACGAAGTCGATGTTCGCCACCCGGGACTTGAGATCCAGCAAGCGCGGATCATCCTTGAGGTCTTCGCGCTCCATGGCCTTCAGCAACGCATGGAAGTGGCGGTTGTTGTTGCAAATGATCGCGATATAACCATCGCGCGTCGGATAGACGTTGTAAGGGGCTTCCGCGAGTCCGCCGTGGCGATTACCGGTTCGTGGGGGCAGTTTGCCGCCTTGGCCATGGAACATGCCTAGATTCGAGCTGAGCGACGCATACACCGATTCCTGCATCGAGACCTCGACCACGCGTCCCTTGCCCGTTTTTTCCCGCTCGTACAGCGCGGTCATGATGCCGCCGTAAAGATGAATTCCCGCGAAGAAATCGCATATCGCAGGACCCGCCTTTACGGGCGGTTGATCGGGGAATCCGGTGATGCTCATGACGCCCGACATCGCCTGCACGGTAACATCCATTGCGGGGTAATCGCGATAAGGGCCAGAGCGTCCGTACCCGGAGCTCGAGGCATAGACCAGCCGCGGATTGAGCTTCTGCACGACCGACGGTCCGACGCCCAACCGCTCCGTGACCCCCGGGGCGAAGTTCTCGACCATCACGTCGGCCTTGCGCACCATTTCGAACAGCAATGCGCGACCCCGCTCCGACTTGAGATTCAACGTCACCGACTGCTTGTTGCCGTTCAGCATCGCGAACGGCAGCGCGGCACCGCCGAGCCCGGCACGGATGCGCAGATGCTCGCCCTCGTGCGGCTCGATCTTGATGACCTGCGCACCGGCGAGCGCCATCAAATACGTGGCGTAGGGACCGTTATAGATGTGCGAGAGGTCGATGACAACAACCCCGCTCAGCACGTTGCGATCTGTCAATGACCCCTGCGGTGCAGACGCCGGGTGACCCGAGCCTTCCCTTTTAGGTTGCGTCATGACGATCCCTGCGAAGGCTTGAATGACGGAGTGCGGGACGCCGCCGCAGCATCTGCCCCACGTGTAATCAGCCGCTCCGCGGCGCGGAGATGCGGCCGGTCGAGCATGCGGCCATCAATGCTGACAGCGCCCGCTGTCGTCGCGCTCGCGAATGCCGCGATAATTGCACGCGCGATGGTCAATTCATTCTCACCCGGCGTGAACGCTGCGTTGATTGGATCGACTTGTGCAGGATGGATCGCGGCCTTGCCGCTGAAGCCTCCTTGCGCCGCTTCCCGAGCCTCAGCGCGCAGCGCATCCACATTGCGAAAGTCGGTGAACACGGCGTCGATAGCGGGCACGCCGGCCGCTGTGGCGGCAAACAAGCACAAAGACCGGGCGAGCTCAAAAGGTGCGGCGTAACGCACACCGTCACGGTTTGTCATTGCACCTACATCAGTGGCAAGATCCTCGCCGCCCCACAGCATTCCGCATAAGCGCGGCCCGGCCTCCCTGGCGTAGCTGCGCATGTCAAAGAGTGCCGCAGCCAATTCCGTAACGATGGGCAGAATGCGGATCGATCCCGCTGCGAGCCCCTCGCGCGCTTCAAGCGCCGACAGATAGTTGCAGACCAACGCGACGTCCGCGCCGCCGGTGCATTTGGGCAACATGATCCCATAAGGGCGTGCCCGCACGACTGCTGCCAGATCATCCAGAATCAGCCCGGTCGACAATGCGTTCACGCGCACGAACAGGGGCAATGCGCCACAGTGCAGAGAAATGAAATCTGCGCAGATACGTCGCGCGCCGGCTTTTTCTCCCGTGGGTACAGAATCCTCAAGATCGACGATCAGCGCATCGGCACCTGAACACAGGCCCTTCTCAAGCTTGCGTGGGTCGTTTCCTGGAATGAACAGCAGCGATCGCATGTTGGGTCCGTATCGGAGGGTCGGCGATGATCAGAACGGTCCCATGCCGAGGAAGCCGTCGACCTCCGTGAAATCGCTCATAAGCTTCTTGCCGACCAGGTCCTTGAGCGTTTCAGTGGTGCCGCCGCCCAGCGTCCCGTAGCGCGCACCGCGATAAAAGCGCGAGACAGGATACTCATCGGTGAAGCCATAGCCACCGTGCACCTGAATCGCCTCGCTGGTCACCCGCAGGGACATTTCGTTGCAGTACATCTTGGCGATCGCCGCCTCATACGGGTCGGGGAAGGGATTCGCGGTGAGACACGCGCGATAAAGGAGGCTGCGACCCGCTTCGATATCGCGATACATCTCGGCGAGCTTCCAGCGCATCCCCTGGAATTCTCCGATGGCCCGTCCGAATGCGGTTCGGTCGCGCGCATATTTTATCGCCTCCTCGAACGCGCCTTCCGCCAGGCCCAGCGAAATGCTCGGATTCAGACAGCGCTGAGTGTTGAAGGCGTTCAACAGCTTGCGAAACCCATCTTCGCGCAGGATCACATTTTCCAGCGGTAATTCGCAGTTCTCGAACCGGATCTCCGCCAGGTTTTCGCCGCCCATGGTGTGATAGCGGCCGGTTACAATGAATCCGGGCGTTCCTTTTTCGATCAGCACGCAGCCGATGCCTTCTCGTCCCGGTTGACCGTTGATCCGGCTGAACACAACGAACATGCCGGCTTCGTCGACGCGACTGATCAAAGTCTTGACACCATTGAGACGGACCTTGTCGCCGTCGATGGTCGCATTGGTGCGGTAATTCGCGACGTCGGTGCCGGCGTGCGGCTCGGTCATGCACACGGCAAGAATGCATTCACCGGTGCATACCCGCGGCAGGATGCTCCGCTTGATGTGCTCGGGAGCAAACGTGGAAATGATGCGCGTCTGCACGCCGACTTCGCCCATCACCGCCATCGCGGTGACGTAGCACACCTTGGCGATCTCTTCGAGTACCAGCGCCGTATCCAGCACGCTCATACCGGAGCCACCGTATTCTTCGGGGACCGACATGCCAAGAATGCCCAGTTCGCCCAGCTTCTTGATGTTCTCCCAGGGAAAGCTGCCGTCCATGTACTTCAAAGCGCGCCCGCGAAATTCACTTCTCGCCAGGTCGCGTATCGTTCCCACCAACGCCCGTTGCTCGGTCGTAAGCTCGAATTTCATCAAGGTTTCTCTCTGACTCTATTGCGAATAATGTAAAGGTCGAGGGCGATCACCGGATTGCGCCCCATTGACGAAGCCGATCGAGATCGTCGCCGCTGATCCCGAGCCCATTCAATATCGCATCAGTGTGCTCACCTACTCTCGGCGCAGGCGTGCGCTTGGCGGTCGCCAAACCCTCGAACAACACGCCCGGCACCAGCATCTCATGCGAGCTTCCGAGCGACGTGCGTTGCAGTACGCCGGTGGTCATCAGCGACGGATCGCTCACATATTCGCCGACGGTATTGACCGGTGCCCCGGGGATGCCTTCTGTCTGCAGTACCCGGAGCAAATCGCTGCGCGCCCAGCGGGCGACGGCCTTGCTCACCAAAGCGTCGACTGCGTTGCGTGACGCAACGCGTGCCGCTAATCGTGGAAAAGGGACGTCACCGCATGGGTCGTTAAACTGAAGCACGCCGCAGATCCTTTCCCAAAGCCGATCATTGCCCGCCGCGATCAGGATCGGCCCGTCGGCGCATTCATAGATGCGATAGGGGACCAGTGCGTCGTGGCCGCTTCCGCGGCGCGACGGCGACACGCCGGAGACGCTGACCGCTGCGACCTGCAGCCCGAGCAGCGCGGTGGCAGTGCGCAACAGCGCGGGCTCGACGTATTGCCCTTGGCCGGTACGATCGCGTTCGCGCAGCGCCGACAGAATCGCGATCACCGCCACCATGCCCGTGCCGAAGTCGACGACACTGGGACCACAGCGCACGGGCTCGCCTTCGGCTTCCCCCGTAATGCTCATGATGCCGCTGATCGCCTGCATCGACGCTTCGTAACCCGGCAGCGCCGCCATCGAAGTGTTTTGGGGGAACGCGCGGATTGAGCAATGAATGAGACGCGGCGCGATGGGACGCAGCGCCTCCGCGCCGAGCCTCATGCGCTCGAGCGTGCCCGGGCGAAAATTCTCGACCAGCACATCGGCGTCGGCAAGAAGGCGTTTGAATACAGCCACGCCTTCGGCATGGGCGAGATCGATGGCCACCGCTTTCTTGCTGTAGTTGACGGCGGCAAAAGCTGCGGACATGCCGTCGACTTCCGGCGCCCAGCCACGCACCTCGTCCTGCTGCGTCGGATGCTCGACCCGGATCACATCGGCACCGAGATCGGCCAGGATCGCCGTGCAAAACGGTCCAGCGAGGACTCGCGAAGCGTCGATGACGCGCACGCCGGCGAGCGGTGGGGCGGCACTGCTCCCTCCGTCCAGCGCCGGATTCGAGGCAGGTTGTTCCCGAGCAGCCCATGTCATGTCAGTCGTTCCCCGAGCGCTGAGCGGACGCGTGTCGGCTTTCCCAGCAAGTGCTGATAGCGATCGCGGACGAGGTGCTCCAACTCGTCCACATGCTGCGCCATGGCAAGCGCCGCGGCGGTGGCATCACGCTTCTTGCACGCCGCCAGAATCTTTTTATGCGCGGTGATGACGTGTCGCCGATTGCCGAAGGAATAGCGCACGCCATGATGCTCGCCGCTGGCCAGCAGGCTGATCGTCTCCCAGAATATTTCGAGAACCTTGTTGCCGCTCGCACGAGCGACGATGCCGTGAAAGACGCGGTTCTCCGCGATGAATGCCTCCTGATCGTCGCCCTGCTCTTCCATGCGCTTGATCGAAGCCGCCAACTCGGCAAAGTTTTCCTTGGTGCCTTGCGCTGCGGCCTCGGCGGCGAGCGCCGGCTCGATAACCTCGCGGGCTTTCAAAACGGTCACGAAGGGCACATCGTTAAAGCGCAAGAAAATCGACAGACTGTGCGCCAGCATGTCAAGGCTAGGACGGCGGATGACGATGCCGCCGCCGGGTCCGGGCCGCTGCTCGAGTATTCCTTGCGATTCGAGAATGCGAATGCCCTCGCGCAGTGTCGGGCGGCTCACCCCAAATTGCTTTAGCAGCTCGGCCTCGGTCGCGAACGTATGGCCCGGCGCGACGTCGGCATCGGCGATGCGTCCGAGCAGTTGCTGCGCGACTTGCTGCGCCTTACTTAAATAGGTCGCGACTGGTTTTTCGCTCATGGATGCTTCGCCTCGCCAAAGCGCGGCGGTCTCTTTTCCGCAAATGCCGCCAGACCTTCTGCGTAGTCGTCGGAGTCAAGAATGGAAATGAGGCCTTCGCGCTCGTGGACCAAACCTTCGGCCAGCGGCAGCTCCCGACCTTGATAGACCAGCCGCTTGATCGTGCGCAAGCCGGTAGGTGAGCGCGCGGCGAGCAGACCCGCCATCGCCCGCGCACGCTCGTCCAGCTGCGAAGGCACGACCACCGTATTGACAAGGCCGATCGCCTCGGCCCTTTCCGCCGAAATCGGTTCGCCGGTGAGCATCATTTCCAAGGCGCGCGCGACGCCGATCAGGCGAGGCAAGCGCTGCGTGCCGCCGGCGCCGGGGATCGCACCCACGCGGCTTTCGGTGAGTCCGATCTCGATGCCCGTGGCCGCAATTCGCAAATCGCAGGCGAGTGCCAACTCGCAGCCGCCGCCCAAGGCCAAGCCGTTGATGACCGCAATGGTGATCAACGGCGCCTGCGCAATGGCATCGACGGCCGCGTTGATTGCCGCGTTATGCTCGATGCGTTGCGAAAGTGGCATCCCATGCCGCTCCTTCAAATCCGCGCCCGCGCAAAAGGCGCGTCCCGATCCGCGCAGAAGCAGAACGCGCGTGCCCGAAGCGACCGCCTGCGTGACGGCATCCTTGAGCGCGACGACCATCTCCACACCCAGCGCGTTAAGGCGCTCCGGCCGATCGAGCCGGATCTGACCGACGTAGTCCGAAATGCGTTCTGTCGCAATAGCTGAGGTCAAGGTGCCGTTTCCGTCAAGGTAGGTGAATACTTTTGGTCGAACGCACGTTGCTAGGTCACGCTCAACGCGGAAGAAGCAGGAACCGATCCGCTTAGAGCTGCAGCTTGCTGCGCGCTCCTGGGCCGCTCGACGTGCAGGCGTGCCGAAGATTCGCGCCATTCGCGCTCGAGCTGGTCGCGGAATTTGGGATGGGCGATGTCGATCAGGCGCAGCGCACGCTCGCGCATGCTTTGTCCCCGAAGATCCGCAACGCCGAACTCGGTGACGATGAGATCGACATCGCTGCGCGACGTGGTCACGGGTGCATCGTTCAAGCGCGCGACGATTCGTGACCGCGTCTCTCCAGCGGTCGTTGCAGGTAGAGCGATGATCGAGCGGCCCTCAGGCGACGCCGCGCCGCCGCGTACGAAATCGACCTGGCCGCCTACCGCGCCCAGGTAGCGGCCGCCCGCGGCTTCGGCATTCACTTGTCCCGTCACATCGATCTCGATCGCGCCATTGATCGTGAACAATCGCTTGATCCGACGCAGGACGGCGTTATCGTGCGTGTACTCGACCGAGCGCATGTGCAGGCCGGGATTGCCATGGGCGAAGGCATAGAGCCGCTTCGTCCCGAAGAGCCCCCCGGTGACGATGCAGCCACGGTCCGCATCCTTGAACGCGTTGGTCACGGTGCCGCGTTCGACCAGTTCCACGACTGCGTCGGAGATCACGCCGCTGTGAACGCCGAGGTCGCGATGCTGGGCCAGCGCCCGCGCGACGGCAACCGGCATGCCGCCGATGCCGAGCTGCACTGTCGCTCGATCCGGAATGAGCGCTGCGACCCGGTGCGCCACAGCATCGTCCTGAGCTTGCGGCGCAGGATCCGCCATTTCGATCAAGTCACCGGACGATTCGACGAAGATATCGATGTCTTCGCCGGCGATCAGCGCATCCTGTGCGGTGACCGGAAGATTTTCATTCACTTCCGCAATAACCACCCGTGCGCAGCGGACGAGCGCCTGGGTGTAATCGGCGATGACGCCCAGCGTATAGCCGCGCGACGCAGGATGGCGACGCACCTGGATGAGCGCGACGTCGACGCGGATGTGCCCGGACCGCAGCAACGCCGGCACCGTCGATACATGGGCAGGAATAACGTCGAGAACACCGGCGGCGGTAAGGTGACGATTGGTCCCCGCACCGTTGAGGCCGCGCATGTGGAATACGTCCGCGTACTCCGGCCTCACCGTCTGCGACACACTAATGCCGAGGAAGAGTCCCGTCGCCGGCAACTCGTGCCGCTGCGCCATCAGCGCGCGCGTCAAGGTCAACGGCTCACCCGGCCCTTGTGGCCAGGCGATCACGTCCCCCTCCTTCAGCACGTCGCGAAAATGGAAACCGGATATCGGCAGTAGAGTCGGCATGGCTCGAAGGTATCGGTTTGCGCTCAGTGGCTAAGCGGAGAGACTGCGCGCTAGGCGAGCAGGCTCATCAACGTGGACACATCATCGAGGTCTTCGAGCCGCGCGATCTTCGCCATGATCTCGTCGATCCGAGCTTCGGATAGCGGATGCGTCGCAGCCGCCGCGCAATCGCGGAACTTCGCCTCGCGTTCCTGCCGCGACATCGGATCGTCGGGATGACCCTTGGAGACTGTACGCTCCTTGACGTAAACGCGACCGTCGCGGACGCGAATGTGCACCGTTGCCGGCTCGAACGTCCATGCGCCGTTCATGCGCTCGTCGTACACCCAGCGTACCTTGGGCACGGCGGTGCGGATGACGTCGTCGGCAAGTGCGCCATCGCGGTAGATCGCCAGCGGAATGCGGCCATGACGGATGACCGCGCCGACCGCGAAGGGGAGATTGCTCAGCAGGTCCATGCGCTGCTGTGGGATCGATCCGAGCTCGACCGGCCGACAGCGGTCGAGGTTGATCTGGCCAACGTGCACCAGAACATCATCGATGTCGTCGAATTGGAGCTTATGCTCGACCATGAGATCGGTGACGCACGACAAGGCGCGATGCAGATGGCGGATCGCAGGCCAGGGCTTGAGCGAGATCCGAGTCGTCTCATAGGATTCGCCGAGCTTGCCCACGAGTTTGTCGCGATGGTATTCGCCGCGAAAGAACGCGTGATAGAAGCCGTAAGGGCCGTCAAACACCTGCTTGTCGCCGCGTACGCCACGCGCGGCCAGCTCGGCCGCCAGAACACCGTTGCGGTAGGCCATGCCGTCGCGAATCGCCCTCACGCTCGAGTTGCCGTGTTGCAAGCTCGACAGCGTGCCGCCGATCATCGGCAGCATCAGACCGAAAGCTTCGAGATGCTGACGCTCGGAAGCGCCCAGAATCTTGCTCGCCGCTGCCGTGGCGCCGAACAAGCCGACCACCGGTGCACGAAACCAAGGATAGTCCGTCAAGCGCCCCTTGATCGCCAAGGCGACGCGGCTGGTGACGTCGTTGGCAAGCGCAACCGCGGTAATGAGCGCCTTGCCCGAGACGTTCCCGGCTTGTTCGGCCAAGGCCAGTGCGGGAATGAGGCTCGCCGACGTGGGGTGGCACACCGCAACGTCGTGCGTATCGTCGAAATCGTACTGGTGAATGGCCGCGGCGTTGGCGAGTACCGCCGCCTCCGCAGGGACCTTCATCCTTCGCCCGATGATCGTGCTGCTCGGCCGACCGCCGCGCTCGGCGACGAGCGATACGATGGCGTCGATCTCCTGGGTCGCCGTCCCTGCGAGCAGGCAGCCCAGTGTATCCAGAATTGCTGCTTTGCTCGCCGCGACCACTTCGGACGGTAGATCGCCATAGCCAACGCGGGCCAAATGTTCCGCGATGATTTCCGCGGCATCCGGGCCGTGGTGCACACGACCCGCGTGCACTGGCTTTGCCGCAGCCGCTACGCCGACGTCATTGCGGTCTATCACTTTTTCCATAGCACCGCGCTCGGTTTGATTGCACCCACGCCCGACACCAGGCCGGTGGATTCGAGAATCTTGATCTCCTGCTGGATGTCGGCATCGGTGAAATCCGGGTGCGCCCAGTTGCCCGCATCCTGGGCAAAGGCCTGATCGATGGCGGCGTTGTCGAGTTGGGTATAGGCTTGCGCGAGGTGGGGTGTATGAGGGGTGTTCAAAAACGCAATAAAATAGGGTAAAAAAGTAAGCCACCCGAGCGCGCAACCCGCGAGCCACGAATAAAAGATGGACCTTCGTTCGTAAAAGAGTAGCCAGAGCGACGCTACCCCCGTCACGATCAAGGCGAAAACTCCTCCTGGCAGATACATATGCCCAGC